>NZ_JBHXKE010000101.1:0-32438 GCF_042722765.1 Kitasatospora sp. NPDC058406 | reverse complement strand
GTGGTGCAGGTGGGAGCCGAGCGTATCACCGCCGACACGTTCGTCGTCGCGGTCGGGGCCGTTCGGTCTGTCCGGGGCCGGGGCCGGGGCCGGTCGCGCCGTCGCCGGGCGGGTGCGGTGGACGCGGTTGCCGGAAGGGGCGGGTGGATTCGGTGCTCCGGGTGGCTGCACGGGGCTCGCCGGGCGCTGCCCGATGTGGCAGGCTGTCTGATATGTCTAGACCAATTTTCGAAGTCATCGCGCTGACGCCCCAGGACGCCCAGGCCGCCGAGTCGGGCGGCGCCGACCGGCTCGAACTGGTCACGGACATGGCCGCCGACGGGCTGACCCCCTCGGTCGAGGACTTCGCCAAGATCCGCGACGCCGTGGAGCTGCCGCTGCGCGTCATGCTGCGCCTGCGCGACGGCTTCGCGCCCGGAGACCTGGACGAGCTGCGCGCCCGCGCCGCCGCCCTCCGGGCCGAGGGCGCCGACGAGTTCGTCTTCGGCTTCCTCGACGCCGACGGCGGCGTCGACCTCGCCGCCACCGAGGCCGTCGCCGACGCGGTGGCCGGCTGCCGGTGGACCTTCCACCGGGCGGTCGACCACAGCGCCGACCGGGCCGCCGTGCGCGCGGCCGTCGGCGCGCTGCCCGGACTCGACACCTTCCTCACCTCCGGCGCGGCCGGCGGCGTGGACGCGGGCCGGGACGTCCTGCTGGCCGAGCTGGCCCGCGCCGGCGAGCCCGGCTACACCCAGCGGATCCTGATCGGCGGCGGCCTGCGCGCCGAGCACCTGGCCGGGCTGCTGGCGGCCGGCTTCGACGCCTTCCACGTCGGCGGCGCGGTGCGGGTCGACGGGTGGCAGTCGCCGGTGGACGCCGCCAAGGTGGCCGAGTGGCGGGCGCTGATCGGCGGCTGAACCACGTCGGAGCCCGGGGCCGGCCCTCCACGGGCCGGCCCCTCCGTCGTGGCGCCACCGTCCGCCGTCGCGCGGTCCGTCGGTGCCCGGTACCCGGCGCCCCGTGCCCCGTGCCCCGTCCTCCGGCGTCGCGTCCGTCAGCGCAGCTGCTCGGGCAGCGGCTCCGAGTGCAGGACCTCCAGGCCGGAGACCGCACGGGTCAGCGACACGTACAGCCGCCGCAGGCCCGTCCGCTCGTCCGGCTCGCCGGCGATCACCGCGGCCGGCTCGTCGAGCACCACGTAGTCGTACTCCAGACCCTTGGCCAGCGAGGCCGGGACGAGCGTCAGCCGGGCCTCCGCGCTGGTCTCGGTGCCCGGGGCGAGGTGCGGCAGGCCGGCCGCCGCCAGGGCCTGCGCGAGCAGCGGGACGTGCGCGTCCGCCGCGATCAGGCCGGTCGACCCCTCGTTGAGCAGCGCCCGGCGGCAGGCCTCGACCACCGCCTCCACCCGCTCCGCGCCGTCGACGTGACGGACGATCAGCGACCCCGGGGCGTCGCGGACCGAGCCGGCCGGGGCCAGTCCGGGCGCGATCGCCGGCAGCAGCCGGGACGCGTAGGAGATGACCTCCTCCGGCACCCGGAAGCCCTTGGTCAGCTCCTCGATGTGGGCGCCCGGCTTGCCGAGGTGGTGCAGGGCCTCCGGCCAGCTCGCCGTCGCCCAGGGGGTGGTGCCCTGGGCGAGGTCGCCGAGCACGGTCGCCGAGCCGGTGGAGCAGCGGCGGCCGACCGCGCGGTACTGCATCGGCGAGAGGTCCTGCGCCTCGTCGAGGACCACGTGGCCGAGCGAGGGCGTGCGCTGCACCAGGTCGGTCGCCTCGTCGACGAGGACGGCGTCGGCGGCCGTCCAGCGGGCGGTCCTCACCGAGCGGCCCGGCTTCGGCCACAGCACGGCGGCCTGCTCCTCGTCGGTCAGCAGGCCGTCCGCGCACGCGGCGAGGAACTCCGGCTCGGAGAGCAGGCGCAGCACCAGCTTGGCCGGCTCCACCAGCGGCCAGCACTCCTTGACCACCGCCTTCACCGCCGCGTTGCGGGCCACCGCGTCCTGCACCCGGTCGTCCGGGGCCTCGCCGCCCTGCTCCATCTTCAGCAGCACGGCGTGCGAGATCCGCTGCGGCAGGGCATCCCGGGCGGCGCCGTACCGGATGTCGCGGCTCTTCAACTCCTCGATGATCTCGATCAGTTCGTACGCCGGGACGCGCCAGCGGCGGGAGCCGCGGACCACCACGCAGGGCTCGGTGGGCAGGGTGATGCCGGCCCGGACCGCCCGGCGCAGCACCTCGGCCATCCGGGCGTCGCCCTTCAGCCGGGCCGCCTCGGCGGAGTCCTCGCCCCGTACCTCGACGTGTCCGACCAGCTGCTGCACGGTCGCCTGGGCGACGTCCACCTCGCCGAGCGCGGGCAGCACCTGCTCGATGTAGGAGAGGAAGGCGTTGTTCGGACCGATCACCAGCGTGCCGGTCCGCGCGAGCCGCTCGCGGTGCGCGTACAGCAGGTACGCCACCCGGTGCAGGCCGACGGCGGTCTTCCCGGTGCCGGGCGCGCCCTGGACGCAGAGGGTGCCGGAGACGTCGGCGCGGACGATCTCGTCCTGCTCCGGCTGGATGGTGGCCACGATGTCGCGCATCGGGCCGACGCGGGGCTTCTCGATCTCGGCGGCCAGCAGCGCGGAGGAGGTGTCGTGCTCCGCCGGGTCGGTGAGGTGCTCGTCCTCGTACGCGGTCAGTTCGCCGCCGGTGTAGCCGAACCGGCGGCGCCGCTCGACGTCCAGCGGGTCGGTCCGGCTGGCCCGGTAGAACGGCTGGGAGACCGGCGCGCGCCAGTCGATCACCATGGGGTCGCCGCCGGCGTCGTGCACGTGCCGGCGGCCGATGTAGAAGCTCTCGCCGCCGGAGCCCTCGGACAGCTCCTCGCTGATCGCGTGGAGGTAGTCGAGGCGGCCGAAGAAGAGCGGGGTGTGCGAGAGGTCGGCCAGGGAGGCGATCCGGGCCTCGATCTGGTTCCGGAGCACGACGGCGGTGACCCAGGTGCCGGTCACGTCGCTGATGTCCAGCGACTCGACGTCCTCGCGCATCGCGCGCAGCGCGGCGCGGGAGGACGCCAGGTGGTCGCGTTCGCGCTGCAGGGGGTCGGTGGTGGGGGTGGCGGGCACAGCGAACCTTTCCGGCTGCCCCGCGGGCGGGCGCAGCGGATCGTAGGAGCTCACGGTGTGTACGGCCGACCGGTTGCCGAACGGACGGCGCCTCCCCCGGCTGCCTGCGCGACTACAGCAGGTACCACGGTTCGGGAGGGGGCAGACGGACGATCCTAGTCCGGTCCGCCTCCGGGTTCCAGCTCCTGGATCCCTCGGGGCCTCCGTACTCCCGGAGGACGACCTCCGTCCTGCCGGATGCGGCCTTTGGGGTGATGTGCCCGGCGTGTCCGGAACCTACCGTTGAACCATGAGCACCGTACATATCACGGCGCCCCGAGTGCCGTCCCAGCAGTCCGCCCCCGCCGGCGCCACCGCGACCGGCACCCCCGGCCGCCGCCGCAGCCCCCTGACCACCGCCGTCCGCAACGTCGGCATCGCCCTCGACACCGCCACGCGCGTGGTCCTCCTCGGGCGCGACGGCGTCAAGTACTGAGCAGAGTGCAATCAGAAGCCTGAATTCGCGGAACTTTGCAGATTTCGGCAGTTTGATTTGGGTAGTCTCCCCATCGAATGGATGAGGAGGGCCAACGATGCTGATGCGGTTCCGGGTGGCCAACCACGCGTCGCTCCTGGAGGAGCAGGAGCTGAGCCTGGTCGCCACCGACGAGCATGACGACATCGCGGTGACCGAGGCGTCTTCGGCGGGTGTCCGCGTGCTCCCGGCGCTCGCCATTCTCGGGGCCAACGCGTCAGGCAAGTCCAACGCGCTGCGGGCGCTCGTCTACATGCGTCGTGCGGTCCTCGAATCGCACGCCCGGTGGCTGCCGGACGGTGGCACGTCGCGTGTCCCGTTCCTGCTCACCGCAGGGGGCCGGGCGGCGCCGTCCGCGTTCGCCGTGGACATCGTGCTCGACGGCGTCCACTTCGAGTACGGCTTCGAGCTGGACGACCGGCAGGTGCGCGAGGAGTGGCTCAGGAGCTTTCCGGAGGGGCGACCACGCCGTCTCTTCGAGCGTTCGGTGGCCGACGACGGGACGTCGAGCTACGCGTACGGGCCGAGCTTCCGGGGGCGAAGGCGGCTGATCGAGGACGTCGTGCGGCCGAACAGCCTCTACCTGTCGGCGGGGGCGGGAAACAACCATGACATTCTGCGGCGAATCCACCGCTGGTTTCACCGCGGGCTCAAGGTTGCGCTCGACGCGAACTTCGGCGCGAGGATCCAGGAGACGCGCAGGTTGTGGGACAAATCGGAGGAATATCGCGACAGGCTCAGGGGCCTGCTCCAGTTCGCGGACCTTGGTATCACCGATCTTTCGATCACCGAGGAGGAGTGGGACGACGAACGTGTGCGTCAGGTGAGGTCGGCCATGCGGGTCCTGGTTCCCGAGATTCCGGAGGACGAGGCGTTCGACGTGAAGCCGGCCCCCCAGATCGGCTTCGTCCACGCGGCGGAGGGCGGGCCCGTGACTCTCGATCTCCACGACGAGTCGAACGGCACGCGTACCTGGGCCGGACTGCTCGGACCGGTGGTCGGCGCGCTGCAGGACGGATCACTCCTCGTCGTCGACGAGTTGGACGCACGGCTGCATCCGCATCTCGCTGCCCGCCTGGTGGCACTCTTCCAGAACCGGGAGTGGAACACAGGCGGTGCCCAACTCCTCTTCAACACGCATGACGCGACACTGCTCGCCCCGCACAGCGAGGCGAACCTGCACCGGGACCAGGTCTACCTGGCGACCAAGGACGCCCGTACGGGGGCCACGGAGCTGACCGCACTGGTCGACTTCAGGGTCAGGGACGGTGTCGAGAATCTTGAGAAGCGCTACCTCGCAGGCCGTTACGGTGCGCTACCTTTCTTCGACGAAGAGCTTCTGGTGGGGATCGGGGCGAAGCGTGGGGTCGATGAGGCGGGGCAAGCCGCTCGGGACGAAGAAGCAGAACGCGAACACGCGTGAGCAGGAGCGCCGTTTCCTGGTCTACTGCGAGGGGGAGGTCACGGAGAAGATCTACCTCCGCGGCCTCGTCAAGGACCTTCGGAGCAAGCCGATCTCGTTGAAGATCGGCAACACGCACGGTGAGCCGTGGTCGCTCGTCAACTCCGCGATAGCCCACGCTGCCCGTGCGGACGAGTCGTTCGACGAGGTGTGGTGCGTGCTGGACGTCGAAGCCCCGCAGCAGGCACCGTCCCTCGACCGGGCCCTGAGACTCGCTCGCGAGAAGGGCGTGAAGTGCGCGCTCTCCTCGCCGTGTTTCGAGCTCTGGCTCCTGCTCCACTTCGACCGGGGCCGGGCGTACCTGCAGAGCCACCAGGCAGCCAGGGAACTGGCGAAGGTCCTCAAGGGGTACGACCCCAAGAGGAAGGAGTTCGCCTTCGACGACGTCAGGGGCCTGACCGTCAAGGCCCGCGCCGCGGCACTCGATCTGCACGCCCGGCACGAGCAGCCGGACGGGCAGATCGAGTGCTGGTGCGTCAGCAATCCGTGCACCTCGGTGGGTGGTCTGCTGGACGCCCTGGACTACCGGCCGTGACCGGTCACAGCACGTCGTCCGCGTCGATGATGCGGTAGGCGTAGCCCTGCTCGGCCAGGAACCGCTGGCGGTGGGCCGCGAAGTCCTGGTCGACGGTGTCGCGGGCGACCACGGAGTAGAAGTGGGCCGAGTGGCCGTCGGCCTTCGGTCGCAGGACGCGGCCGAGGCGCTGGGCCTCCTCCTGGCGGGAGCCGAACGTGCCGGACACCTGGATGGCGACGGTCGCCTCGGGCAGGTCGATGGAGAAGTTGGCGACCTTGGAGACGACCAGGACGCTGATCTCCTTGTTGCGGAACGCGTCGAACAGCTTCTCGCGCTGGGCGTTGCTGGTCTCGCCCTTGATCACGGGGGCGTCCAGGGTCTCGCCGAGCTCGTCGAGCTGGTCGATGTACTGCCCGATGATCAGCGTCTGGTCCTTCTCGTGCTTCTTGACCAGCGCCTCCACCACGCGGCGCTTGGTCGCGGTGGTCGCGCAGAAGCGGTAGCGCTCCTCGGGTTCGGCGGTGGCGTAGGCGAGCCGCTCGGAGTCGGTCAGGGTGACCCGGACCTCGCAGCAGTCGGCCGGCGCGATGTAGCCCTGCGCCTCGATCTCCTTCCACGGTGCGTCGAAGCGCTTGGGCCCGATGAGCGAGAAGACGTCGCCCTCGCGGCCGTCCTCGCGGACCAGGGTGGCGGTCAGGCCGAGCCTGCGGCGGGCCTGGAGGTCGGCGGTGAACTTGAAGACCGGCGCCGGCAGCAGGTGGACCTCGTCGTAGACGACCAGGCCCCAGTTGCGGGCGTCGAAGAGTTCGAGGTGGGCGTAGACGCCCTTCCGCTTGGTGGTCATCACCTGGTAGGTGGCGATGGTGACCGGGCGGATCTCCTTCCTGGTGCCGCTGTACTCGCCGATCTCGTCCTCGGTGAGCGAGGTCCGCTTGACCAGTTCGTGCTTCCACTGGCGGGCCGAGACGGTGTTGGTGACCAGGATCAGCGTGGTCGACTTGGCGTACGCCATCGCCGCGGCGCCGACCAGGGTCTTCCCGGCGCCGCAGGGCAGCACGACCACGCCCGATCCGCCGTGCCAGAAGCCCTCGACGGCCTGGGCCTGGTAGGGGCGCAGCTGCCAGCCGTTCTCGTCCAGCTCGATGGGGTGGGCCTCCCCGTCGACGTAGCCGGCGTGGTCCTCGGCGGGCCAGCCGAGCTTGAGCAGCATCTGCTTGATCTGGCCGCGCTCGGAGGGGTGGACGACGACGGTGTCGGGGTCGACCCGGGCACCGACCAGCGGGGCGATCTTCTTGGAACGCAGCACCTCCTCCAGCACCGGGCGGTCGGTGCTGGTGAGCACCAGGCCGTGGGTGGGGTGCTTGCTGAGCCGGAGCCGCCCGTACCGGGCCATGGTGTCGGCCACGTCGACCAGCAGCGCGTGCGGCACCGGGTAGCGGGAGTACTTGACCAGGGCGTCGACCACCTGTTCGGCGTCGTGGCCGGCGGCACGCGCGTTCCACAGCCCGAGCGGGGTGATGCGGTAGGTGTGCACGTGCTCGGGCGCACGCTCCAGCTCGGCGAACGGCGCGACGGCGCGCCGGCAGTCGGCGGCCTTCGGGTGGTCGATCTCCAGGAGAAGAGTTTTGTCGCTCTGGACGATGAGTGGTCCGTCGTTCACGCGGGGAAGCCCTCCACTGGCTGACAGGTCTGCAGGGACGCAGACCCTCCAGTGTCGCTCATCCGGCCGCGTGGTCGGGAGGCTACTTCCATTCGTGGTACTTGCCGGTGGACTTCCCGTCCGGGGCGACCTCGTACTCGAAGAGCCCCACGATGCCGTTGAGGCGCTCGAACTGCGGTGACGCGGTGGAGAAGAAGAGCGATCCGCGCCAGCTGGTGCCGCCGCCCTCGGTGAAGTGGCCGATGCCGATGCCGTGCCAGCTGATCGTCTGGCCGTCGGAGGTCATGTCGACCCCCTGGCCCTCGCCGCGGAGCGTGCCGTCGGCGCGCAGCTCGGACTCGTAGGTGCCGAACCCCTTGACCGGAGTGCCGTAGTAGTCGCCGCTGCCCTCGAACGAGACCTCGACGACGACGTGTCCTTCCTCGGCGGCGAGGACGCGTCGACCGATGTCCTGGCCCTTCGTTTCGCCGATCGGATCGCCGAGCATGATGGCTCCTTCCGTCGTCCCCCTCCTCCGGACTACGCCGCCGGACGGTGCGCGTCAAATGCGGCTCAGCGGGGCGGGGGAGGAGCGGGAGCGGGGCCGGGGGTGACCCGGGCCGGGGCGGCTCGTTGATTCGGGTATGAACACGTCGAAGCGCGTCCTCACCGCTCTCGCCCTGGCCGGTACGGCCTTCGCCGCCACCGCCTCCTCGGCCACCTCCGCGCACGCCCTGGCGGGCATCGGCGAGGGGCCCGGCGGTCCGCTCGCGGCGCCCGCGTTCCTGCTCGCGGACCTGGCCGGTGCCAACTCCGTGATGCCGATCGGGCAGGGTGACCTCGCCGCCATGGCGGACAAGGCGATGAAGGAGAAGCAGGGAGAGCAGGCGGCGCAGCAGCAGGCGCACTGACCGCGCACCGTCCTTCCGCCGGCCGTTCCTCGGCCCGGTCCGAGCCGGGTGCATGTGGTCCGGGCCGGGTGCGGTCCGGACCGGCACCGGCTCGCCGCCGGGCCGGTGGCTACTCGTCGAGTTCGGCCACGCCGGTGATCCGGTGCAGCGCGAAGGTGCGCAG
The DNA here is from genome assembly GCF_042722765.1 of Kitasatospora sp. NPDC058406. Lineage (NCBI taxonomy): Bacteria > Bacillati > Actinomycetota > Actinomycetes > Kitasatosporales > Streptomycetaceae > Kitasatospora > Kitasatospora sp. NPDC058406. The sequence continues at coordinate 24,144 of NZ_JBHXKE010000101.1, read as the reverse complement.
CTCGCCGTCGTGGTGGTCGAAGGCGGTGACGAAGCCGCCTTCGACCTTGACCGGGTCGATGATCCGCTGGCTGGCGAGGCCCTCGGCGTTGAGGTAGCCGATCCACATCCGTTCGCCGAGCAGGACCGCCGTCTGGAGCGAGGCGAGCGTCTCGGCCGCGGCCGTGCGCGGGAGTTGGCGGCCGTCGGTGGCGGCCGGTTCGCGGCGGGCGGCGGTCGCGGCGCGGTCGCCGGCCCGGATCGCCTTGATCGCTGCGGCGAGCAGCGTGTCGTCCGGTGCGGGCGGGCCGTCCGGGACGGGCACGGGAGCCGTCCGGGGCGGGGTGCGGTGGCTGTCGGGGCGGGTGATCAGCACGTCGCCCTCGGCGGACTCGGCGGCCGGCGCGTAGCCCATGGTGCGCAGCGCGGCGAGGAGGGCGTCGGGCGGCGCCTGCGAGGCCAGCACGGTGGGGGCGAGCAGCCGCAGGCGCAGGTCGACGGAGCGGCGGTCGGCGAGCACCTCGTTGAGCAGCGCGGGGTCGTCGCAGCGCAGGTACGAGGAGGCGGCGCCGACCCGCAGGATGCCGTGCCGGCGGGCGACGTCGTCGATCAGGTAGCCGAGCGGCTGCGGGACGGGCGTCCGGGAGTGCTGCTCCAGGAAGGCCCGCAGGTCGGCGGCGCTGCGACCGGCGTCGAGCGCGCGGCGGACCGACGTGGGGGTGAAGCGGTAGACGGTGGCGCCGCCCTTGGACTCGATGTCGGCGCAGAGCGCGAGCGCGTGGGCGAGCGGGGTGAGCAGCGGCCCGGGGGCGACCGCGGTGAGGTCGGGCTGGAGGATGACGTGGTCCAGCGGCCGGGGCAGCAGCGGGGCCAGCACCCCGGCGGGGTCGGCCTCGGCGGTGAGCAGCGCACGGGCGGGGGCGGCGAGGGCGCCACGGCCGGTGATGCCGAGGAGTTCGGCCTCGGCGAGGGTCCAGGTGGCGAGGTCGTCGCGCAGGTCGCGGCCGTCGGGGGCGGTCGGTCCGCCGCGCAGCGGGCGCTGCCACCGCAGGGTGGGCAGCAGCTCGTCGGCGGTGGCCGGGGTGCCGGGCGGCAGTTCGGCGAGCAGGGCGAGGGCGGCGCGGCGGACGGACGGGGCGAGGGTGCGGTCCAGCTCCGGTCCGAGGGCGGCGCGCGGCTTGCCCTTGCTGTCGGCGGTGCCGGCGAGGGCGGGGACGCGGGTGGCGGTGAGCCAGGCCCGGGCGAGGACGGTCCAGCGTGCGGCGGTGCCGAGGTGGAGCCAGTCGTCGTAGGCGGGGGTGGGTGCCCAGCGCTCGTCGGCCTCGCCGTCCGGGGCCAGCAGCCCGGCGGTGTGGGCGAGTTCGATCCAGAAGGAGGCGAGCTGCTCGGTGGTCTCCAGGGTCTGCGCGGTGCGCTTGAGGTCGCGGACGCCGAGGCCGCCGGCCCGCAGGGTCGGCGGCGGGGTGAGGCCCCAGTGGTCGAGCAGTTCCTCGACGGTCCGGACGGCGGTGTGGGCCTGTCCGGCGGCGGCGTTGTCCACAGCCTGTGGATCGCGCGGTGGAGCGGCGGGTGACGGTTCGGGCTGGAGCGGTTCGACGGTGCGGTGCGAGCGCCCGCCGCGCAGGTGGAGGGCGAGTTCGCGCGGCAGGACGACGCTGCCCGGGCTGGTGGGCAGCAGCAGGCCGCGGGCGAGCAGCCACTCCACCGGGCTCTGCGCGTCCGCGGCGGTGACGGGGCGGGTGGCGTCCGGGACGGTGCCGGTGGGCGGGCCCCAGACCAGTCGTTCCAGCAGCCGCAGTGCCGGTTCGGGGGCGGTGGCGAGCAGGTCGTCGCAGCGGGTGCGGTCGGTGAGCAGCGCGGTGAATCCGGCGACGGCGGAGACCGGGTCGGCCGTCGCGGGCTGTCCGGCGGAGGCGAGCAGCTGCTGGAGCCGGGCCGGGGACATGCCGGTGCTCGCCTCGGCGAAGGTCGGACCGAGGCCGGTGCGCCCCGGGTTGGCGGCGGTCGGCGCGAGCGCCTCACGGGCGGCGATGACCAGGCGCAGGCCGTTGTCCGGGCCCCAGAGCAGGGCGCGGTCGCGCAGGGTGGCGAGCGCGCGGGGCAGCTCGGCGGCGACGGCCGAGCGGTCGCCGGCGGTCAGCGGGGTGGCGCCGGGGTGCGGCTTCACCTTCGCCGGTCCGGCGAGCAGGGTGCGGACGGCGGTCGGGGTGGCGCCGTCCGGGAGGGCGGCGAGGGCCTCGGCGACTTGCAGGGTGAACCGGTCCAGCCGCTCCAGGGCGCGCAGGGCGGAGGCGCGGGAGGAGAGCCGGGCGGCGAGCTGGGTGAGGTCGCCGGGCACGGGGTTGAGCAGGTCGGGGCGGGACCGGAGCAGGGTGGCGAGGTCGTCGTCGGGCCGGGTACGGAGTTCCTCCGCGAGGGTGCGGGGGCCGGCGGCGGACTTGGCCTGGCGTTGGGAGCCCTGCTGTGTGGTCATTCGACCTAGGTTAGTCGCGCCGGGGCGGGGTGGGGGATGGGCGGAGAGCGGGTGGTGGGGGCCGGTTCCGGTGCCGTTCGGGTGCGGACGCGGGTGGTTCGGTGTCGTGCCGCGCGGTCCGGCGCGGTTCGGCGCGGTTCGGCGCGGTTCGACGCGGGAGGACGTGCGGTCCGGCTCGCGTGGTGGGACGGCGGGTGGGTACCGTCACGGGCAACGGGGACGGGGACGGGGACGGGTTCCGGTACGGGTTCGGGCAAGGCGGGGTGTGGTGGGGATGTCGGACGGCGAGTGGTGGCGCAAGCAGGGGCCCTGGAGCGAGCCGCCGGGCTCGGAGGGTACGGCGGGCCCGGCCGGAGGTGGGGACGGCGACAGCGTGTACGCCCAGGAGGCGGCGCCCGACGCGCCTCCGCGCCCCTCGACGCCGCCACGCCCCGCCGCCCCGCCTTCCGCGCCGCCTTCCGCGCCGTCCGCGGCTTCCGGTCCGCCCACCCCGCCCACCCCGCCCGCCGCGCGGCCGTCGGTCCCGGCCCCGTCCCCGTCCTCCTTCGGTGGGGACTCGCCGTGGGTGGCGAAGCAGGTGGAGGGGGCGCCCGGCGACCCCGACGCGCTCCCCGCCCCGTACCGGGCGATGAGCACGGGCGACTGGGACTACGTGTCGATCGACTTCGGGGAGGGGCCGGCGGGTCCGGCGGCGCCCGACAAGCCGATCCCCGAACAGCGGACCGCGCAGGGCGACGCCGCGGCGGACGCCTCGGACGCCGCCCCCGCGGGCGGGGGGACCGGGCCGCCGGTTGACCCCGGACCCGGGAAGGCCGGGGCGGAGAAGGGCAGGGGGAAGGCCGGCAAGGCGCGGAAGGGCAAGGCGAAGGGCCGCGAGCCCGCGCCCGCCGCCGGGGACCCGGCGCCGCCGCCGAAGGCCGGTGCGACGGCCGGCCGCCGTCCCGCACCGCTGCTGCTGCTCGCCGCCGCCGTCCTGGTGGGTGGCGCCGTCACCGGTCAGCTGATCGCCATGCTGGTGGGCTGGGCGCTCGGCTACCTGTCCCGCCAGCTGGGCGACTTCGCCCGCAAGCTGGCCGTCTTCGGCATCCCGCTGATGACGGTCAGCGGCAGCTCCCTCTGGTTCTGGGGCCGGGCCCAGGGGCGTTGGGGCACCGGTCTGGAACCGGGCCAGCAGGCCACCGACGCCGTGTGGAGCGCCGCCCCAGGCGTGCTGCGGCTGGCGGCGGTGCTGTCGGCCGTCTTCCTGCTGGCCATGTCCGTCCGGCGCCGCCGCACGGCCGCACCCGGCCAGTAGGGCCCTCCCGGCCGTGGCAACCGGCCGTGTGCGCCTGGTGAGGGCCGGGCGGCCGACCGCTCCGGCTCGCCGCTCCCTCGGACGCCCGGCCTCAGGCGCCCGGCCTCGGACGCCCGGCCTCAGGCCCCCAGGAAGTGCTGCAGCTCGGTCAGGACGTAGTTGGCGCCGGTGTAGCCGATGCCCTGGAACCAGAGCTGGTCGTCGACCGGGAACGCGCGGTGGGCCCGGACCGCGCCGAGCGCCTGCCAGGCCGGGCTCGCCAGCGCGGCCGTCGTCCCGGCCCGGTCCGGGTCGCCGTAGGTCGCGTACAGCAGCAGGTCGCCGTCGGCCTTGGCGAGTTGGTCCGCCGGGATCTCCATGTCGCCCTGTTCGACGTTCTGCGCGTCCGGCCGCCCCACCTGGGCGTCGGTCAGGACCGACCCGGGGAAGCTCTGCTTCCCGTACAGCCGGATGCCCCCGCCCTCGACGAAGCGGACCAGGCTGACCTTCCGGCCGCCCGTTCTGGCGTTCCCCAGTGCCGTCACCACCTGGTTGACGTGCCGCTGGTAGGAGGCCGCGAACGCCGCGGCCGCGTCCTGCCGGCTCAGCGCCTGGGCGTGGGTCTGGACGTTGGCCTTCCAGGGCGCGCCGGTGGTCTGGGTGAGGACGGTCGGGGCGATCGCCCGCAGTGCTTCGTACCGGCCGCCGTCCCGGCTCTGGTTGGAGAGGATGAGGTCCGGCCGCAGCGCTCGGATCGCGGCGAGGTCAGGGTCGCCGGTGGCACCGACGGTGGCGATCGGGGCGAGCCGGGACGCGGGCCAGTAGTCGGGGAAGGACGGGTCCGCCGCGGGCCGGGCCGAGCCGACCGGGGTGATGCCGAGGGTGAGCGCGGAGTCCAGCTCGGCGGTGTCCAGGGTGACGACCCGCAGCGGTGCGCCCGGCACGGTCACCGGCCCCGTGGCGGTGGTCACGACGACGTCCGGCACCGGCGCGGGAGTGGCCGACTCGGCGATGGCGGTGCCGTCGACGGGTGGCGGCGAGGGGTGCCGCGTGGTGCAGCCGCAGAGGGCGGCGCCACCGAGCCCGCCGAGTGCGGTGAGCAGGGCGCGGCGGGTGATCGGAGGCATCGGCGGTCCTCGGACGGATCGGGGCGGGGCGGCAACCCGTCGATTATGTCCGAATTGGATGGTAAACCGGCGCTATGCGTCCTTCGTGGCCGTCCACGGCGCGCCCGGCACCACCAGCGGGGTCCCCGTCACGGGGTCCGGCACGACGACGGAGTCCAGCCCGAACACCTCGCGCACCAGCTCCGCCGTCACCACCTCCGCCGGCGGTCCCTGGGCGACGATCCGCCCGTCCCGCATGGCGACCAGGTGGTCCGCGTACCGGGCGGCCTGGTTGAGGTCGTGCAGTACGGCGACGACTGTCCGCCCGCGCTCCACGTTCAGCCGGCGGACCAGGTCCAGCACCTCCACCTGGTGCGCGATGTCCAGGAAGGTGGTCGGCTCGTCCAGCAGCAGGATGTCGGTGCCCTGGGCGAGGGCCATCGCGATCCAGACCCGCTGGCGCTGCCCGCCCGACAGCTCGTCCACGCCGCGCTCGGACAGGTCGGCGGTGGAGGTCCGCTCCAGCGCCTCGGTGACGGCGGTCTCGTCCTCCGCCGACCACTGCTGCCACCAGCTCTGGTGCGGCTGGCGACCGCGCGAGACCAGGTCGGCCACGGCGATGCCCTCGGGTGCGGTCGGCGACTGCGGGAGCAGCCCGATCCGTCGGGCGATCCTCTTGGTGGGGACGCGCGCCAGCTCCTCGCCGTCCAGCAGCACCGCGCCGCGGGTCGGCTTCAGCAGCCGGCCGAGCGCGCGCAGCAGGGTGGACTTGCCGCAGGCGTTCGGTCCGACGATCACCGTGACCTTCCCGTCCGGGATCCGCAGGTCGAGCCCCTCGGCGACGGTGCGGGTCTCGTAGGCGAGGGTCAGGCCCCGCGCTTCGAGCCGGTGGAAGGGCTCCGGCCGGTCGGAGCCGGACGGGCAGGAGCCGGACGGACCGGAGCCGGGCTCGGCGGACACCGCGTCAGCGGACATCAGGAACCTCCACGACGGGAACGGATCAGCAACCACATCAGGTACGGCGCGCCGACCAGCCCGGTCACCACGCCGACCGGCAGTTCGGTGGGCGCCAGCAACCGCCGCGCCACCAGGTCGGCCAGCACGACGACCAGCGCACCGGTCAGCGCCGAGCAGAACAGCGGGATCTGCGCCGAGCGGGCCAGCCGCAGCGCGATCTGCGGGGCCATCAGCGCGACGAAGTCCACCGGGCCGGCCGCTCCCGCCGCGCAGGAGGCGAGCACGATGCCGAGCAGCGCCATGCCGAGCCGGATCCGGTCCAGCCGCAGGCCCAGCCCGACGGCGGTGGTGTCGTCGAAGGAGATCGACCGCTGCGCCCGCGCCGCCCAGAGCGCCGCCGGCAGGGCGGCGAGCAGCACCCAGCCGAGCGGGCCCGCCTGGTCGTAGCCGGAGCCGTTGAGGCTGCCGGTCATCCACACCTTGGCGGCCTGCGCCTGGAAGCCGTCGCCCTTGGTGAGGAAGACGGAGGTGAGGGAGGAGAGCGCGACCGAGATGCCGATGCCGATCAGGACGAAACGCTGCGCGTGCAGCCCCCGCCGCCAGGCCAGCAGGTACACCAGCAGGCCGGCGGCCAGTCCGCCGCCCACCGCCGCGTACGGCACCTCGCCGGCGGAGCCGACCACGCCGTACGCCATCAGGCCGACCACCGTCGCCGTCGCGCCCCAGGAGACGCCGACCACGTCGGGGCTGGCCAGCGGGTTGCGGGCGACGGTCTGGACGAGCGCGCCGGCCAGGCCGAGGGCGGTGCCGACCAGCAGGCCCACCACCACCCGGGGCAGCCGGAACTCGCCGACCACCAGCTCGTGCGGGCTGGGCCGCCCCAGCACCACCTTCACCACCTCGCCCGGCGCGACGGTGGACTCGCCCAGGCAGAGCGAGGCGACGACGGTGGCGGCCAGCACCAGCAGCAGGCCCAGGACGGCGGCGGCCGAGCGCCGGTGCAGGAGGAACGAGGCCCGCCCGGCGCGCAGCACGGTGTAGCCGGGCAGGGAGACGGCGCTCATGCCGCGACCACCTTCCGCCGCCGGACCAGTACGACCAGCACCGGCACCCCGACCAGCGCGGTCATCACCCCGGCCGGCACCTCGGACGGCGGGAAGAGGACCCGGCCGAACGCGTCGGCGAGCAGCAGCAGCGCCGGGCCGAGCACGGCGGAGAAGGTGAGCACCCAGCGGTGGTCGGCGCCGGCGACCGCCCGGGCGGCGTGCGGCACGGCCAGGCCGACGAAGGCGATCGGGCCGGCCGCGGCGACCGCCGAACCGGTCAGCACGGTCGCGCCGAGCGCGCCGACGGCCCGGACCGTCCCGGTCCTGGCGCCGAGCCCCTTGGCGGTGTCGTCGCCGAGCGCCAGCGCGTCCAGCCCGCGCGCCACCGAGAACACCAGCACCGTGCCGACCAGCAGGAACGGCAGCAGCTGCCAGGCCACGTCGGAGGTGCGGCCGGACAGCGAGCCGACGTGCCAGAACCGGAACTGGTCCATCGCGGCCGCGTCGGTGGTGAGGACGAGCGTGTTGAGCGAGGCGATGAACGCGGACATCGCGGAGCCGGCCAGCGCCAGCTTGATCGGGGTCGCCCCGCCCCGGCCGCGGCCCGCCAGCCCGTACACGAGGACGGTGGCGACCACCGCGCCGGCGAAGCCGAACCAGACGTACCCGGTGAGCGTGGAGATCCCGAACGCCGAGATCGCCACCACGACACCGGCCGCCGCGCCCTGGCTGACGCCGAGGATGCCCGGGTCGGCGATGGGGTTGCGGGTGATGCCCTGCATGACGGCGCCGGCCAGACCGAGCGCCGCGCCGACCGCGAGGCCGACCACCGTCCGCGGCACCCGCAGCTCGCGGACGACGACGGCGTTGGTGGTGTCCCCGCCGTGCAGCAGGGCGTCGACGGTCTCGCCGAAGGGGATGGTGCGGCTGCCGACCGCGAGGCTCAGCAGCGCCGCGGCGACCAGCACGGTCAGTGCGGCGGCGAGCCAGAGTATTCGGCGGCGCAGCAGTCGCTGCTTGCCGGGCGCGGTGGTGTCGGTCATGGCTCTCTCTCGCCGATAGCTCAGGCAAACCTAAGTTCCACGGAGAAGCCGGGGCAAATCGTCCGGTCCGACGGCTCCCGGGGCCCGCTCCGGAGGGTTGGATAGCCTGGCGGCATGCCTGCGACCCCGGACGCCCCGCTCACCGTCGGTTTCGACCTCGATATGACGCTGCTGGACACCCGGCCCGGCATCCGGGCCACCTACCTGGCGCTCTCCGCCGAGACCGACACCTACATCGACGCCGACCTGGTGGTCACCCGGCTCGGGCCGCCGCTCCTGGACGAGCTCCGCAACTGGTTCCCGGAGGAGGGCCTGGACGCGGTCGCGGACCGGTACCGCACGCTCTACCGGGACCACGCCTTCGCCCCGACCGTCGCGCTGCCCGGCGCACACGCCGCCGTCGACGCGGTCCGCTCGTACGGCGGCCGGGTCGCCGTGATCACCGGCAAGTACGAGCCGAACGCCCGGCTCCACCTCGACCACGCCGGTCTGCACGCGGACGCGCTGGTCGGGGACCTCTGGGCGGAGACCAAGGGCGACGCGCTGCGCGAGCACGGCGCCGGCGTCTACGTCGGCGACCACCTCGACGACATCCGGGGCGCCCGGCACGCGGACGCGGTCGCGGTCGGCGTGGCCACCGGTCCGTACAGCGCGGCGGAGCTGCTGGCGGCGGGCGCGGACGTGGTGCTCGCCGACCTCACCGAGTTCCCGGCGTGGCTGGCCGGGCACCTCGCGGGGCGCTGACGGCGGACCACCGCCGGGGCGCGCCCGCCCGGGGTCGTCAGGCCCCGGCGCGCGCCCGCCTGCGCTGGTCCCGCGCGGAGAGCAGCAGCCCGCTCAGGGCGAGCAGGAAACCCAGCGGCATCAGCATGCTCAGCCAGTACGCGGCCGACGGCAGCGGCGTCAGATCGAGGAAGAGCGGGACGAAGGTCACCAGGGTGGCGAGCGCCCCGAGCCCGAAGACGATCGCTCCGGCCTTGACGTAGGCATCGCCGCGGTCGGCGCTCTGGCTGCTCACTGGGCTTGCTCCTCTGCGGGGTCGGCTGTCGCCCCAGTCTCGCAGAGGCCCGCAGGCCGTCGCCCCGGCGCCGGCCTGCGGGGTCGTTCCGCGGACCGGCGGTCCCGTCACGTTGCGCAGTTTTCCGGGCGCTGGGAGTTTTGATCCCTGTTGGGCGGGGGTATGCAGGCTGTGCCGAGGGGCGCACCCGTGCGCCCCGCTCTCTTGGACCGGGGGTGTGAGCCTGTGGAAAGCGCCGAGCCGCGCCCCGGCCATGCCGGTACCCGGTCGCCCGCGGTCGCCGGAGCTCCGTACGGATCTTTCGCGGAACGCGGATGAGACAGTGACGGACCGTTAGTCTGCTCTCTACAGCGTGCTGACCGTACGCGCCTCGTCGGCGCGTCCCCCCAAGGTCGGTCCGCCCACCCACCACCCCGTGATCCCCGGCCAGGGCCGAGGATCCCTCACACCCATATCGAGGACTGTTCGAGATGCCCACCGGCCAGGTCAAGTGGTTCAACGAGACGAAGGGCTTCGGCTTCCTGTCGCGCGACGACGGCGGCGACGTCTTCGTCCACACCAAGGCGCTGCCCGCCGGTATCACGTCGCTGAAGCCGGGCCAGCGGGTCGAGTTCGGCGTGGTCGCCGGTCACCGCGGCGACCAGGCGATGCAGGTCCAGCTGCTGGAGGCGCTGCCGTCGGTGGCCGCCGCCCAGCGGAAGAGCCCCGACGACATGGCGGCGCTCGTCCAGGACCTCATCACGATGATGGACGCGGTGCTGCCCGGTCTCCAGCACGGCCGCTACCCGGCCAAGCCGGCCGGGCAGAAGCTGGCGGTGCTGCTGCGCGGGGTGGCGGAACAGTTCGACGTGTAGGGCGTCCCGGGCCCCGGAGATCGCGGGGCCCGGAGAACACGGGCCCCGGGGAGTGCGGGGCCCGGCCGTGCGGAGCGTCGGGGGAGCTCCGGGCGTCGCCCTAGAAGTCCAGCGCACCCGGGCCGAGCGGGGGCACCAGCCCTTCGGCTGCGGCCCGGGTGAGCAGCGCGCGCACGGCGGCGTGACCCTCCTCGCCCAGCTCCGCGGTGAACTCGTTCACGTACAGCGCGATGTGCTGGTCGGCGACGGCCGGGTCCATCTCCTGGGCGTGCGCCAGCACGTACTCCCGGCTGGCGGCCGGGTCGTCCCAGGCCTGCCGGACGGAGGCGCGGATCGCCTCGGTGAGCGCCCGCAGCCGCTCGGCGCCCAGCGAGCGCCTGGCGATGATCGCGCCGAGCGGGATCGGCAGGCCGGTCTCCCGCTCCCAGGCCTCGCCCATGTCGGCGAGGCAGTGCAGGCCGTAGTCCCGGTACGTGAACCGGGCCTCGTGGATGACCAGCCCGGCGTCCACCCGGCCGTCCCGGACGGCGGGCATGATCTCGTGGAACGGCAGGACGACGACCTCGCCCAGGCCGCCCGGCACCGCCGTGGCGGCCCAGAGCCGGAACAGCAGGTAGGCGGTGGACCGCTCGGAGGGCACCGCGACCGTCTTCCCGCTCAGGTCGTCGCCGCTGTCCGGGCGGGTCAGCACCAGCGGGCCGCAGCCGCGCCCGAGCGCGCCGCCGCAGGGCAGCAGCGTGTACTCGTCCAGCACCCAGGGCAGCGCCGCGTAGCTGACCTTGAGGACGTCCAGTTCGCCGCGTTCGGCCAGGCCGTTGGTGACGTCGATGTCCGCGAAGGTGACCTCGGGGACGTCCGCGCCCGGGACGCGTCCGTGCGCCCAGGCGTGGAAGACGAAGGTGTCGTTGGGGCAGGGCGAGTAGGCGATGCTCAGCCGTTCAGCCACGGCCGGCCTCCTTCGACGCGTTCCGGCAGGATGTCAGCAGTTCGGGGTAGGGGAGGGCGGCGAAGGCGCGCTCCAGCGCGGCCAGCGCGTCGCCGATCCGCCAGGCCGCCCGGTCGCGGGGGCCCACGGGGTTGGAGACGGTGCGCAGCTCGAACACCGGCACCCCGTGCCGGGCCGCCGCCTCGGCGACCCCGAACCCCTCCATCGCCTCGGCCGCCACCCGCGGGTGGCGGGCGGCCAGCTCGGCGGCCCGCCCGGCGCTGCCGGTCACCGTGGAGACGGTCAGCACGGTGCCGGTGAGGACGGGGCCGGCGACGGCGGCCAGCGCCTCGGCCGCGAGTGCCACGGCAGCCGGGGCGGGGGTGTGCCGGACGGTTCCGAAGCCCAGCTCGGTGACGTCGGCGAAGCCCTCGGGGGTCTCCGCGCCCAGGTCGGCGGCGACGATGTGCTCGGCGATCACGGTCGCGCCGACCGGCGCCTGCGGGGCGAAGCCGCCGGCGATCCCGGCGGAGACCACCAGGTCGTAACGGGCGGCGGTGAGGGCGGTGGCCGTGGCCGCTGCTGCGGCGGCGGGGCCGACCCCGCCGGCCAGCACGTCGACCGTCACGCCCGACGGGTGCTCGACCCGGTCCGGTGCGCCGCCGGGCCACCGCACGTCGGGGGCTGCGGGAGCCGCCGGACCCGCGGATGCGTGAGCGGTCGCGTGAGTGGCCGCTTGAGCGGTCGCTTGAGCCGTCGCGGGAGCGGAGGGGGACGCGCAGGCGCCGGCCGCGGTCAGACCGCGCAGCACGGCCTCGGCTTCGGGGGCCACCGCGACGACGACGAGCAGCCGGGCCCGCGCGGGGCCCGACTGCTCGTCGGGAAGTCGTGCCGTCACCGGACGGCCGTCAGTTGTCCTGGGTGTTCAGCTGGAAGTACCAGACGCCGTAGATCGATTCGGGCTGGTCCGGGTCGGTCTCCACCACGGTGATCAGGGTCTTGCCCGAGGCGTTGAGCGCCTTGCTGGCGGGGACCGAGCCCGAGTAGGTGGTGTCCTTGGCCGCCGAGGCCAGGATGAACCGGCCGCCGGATCCCTGCTGGCCGCCGTTGGTGTTGGCCCACCAGCCGCGGTCGGCCACCTCCGGGCTCACACCGACGCCGATCCGGTCGCTGACGACCACGTCCGACTTGGGAAGCGTGCCGCTCTCCAGGGCCTTGGCGGCCTTGTCCTGGCACTCCTCCTGCTGCAGGTCGGTCAGCGGGCTGCCGTCGTTGAAGCAGAACGGGTCCGCCGCGAACGAGGAATTGCCGACCGTCAGGGTCACGCGGTGGTCGCTGATCTCGTGCTGGCCGGACGCGAACGCGATGGACCCGCCGACCGTGCCGGCGCCGATCACGACGACGGCGCCGAGGGCGGCGATGACACGGGTGCTGAGGCTCATGCGTCAGAGGCTACCGGGCTTTCCCGATCACGCTACGCGGGGGTCGGCAACCGCGTGTTGTGCCTCGGCCGGTGCGGGGCGCCCACGGCACCCGAGGGGCCCGCGCGTGCCGTGTCACCCCGGGGCGCGCCGGGGCGCCTCACGCCACCCGGGGCGCGGTCGAGCGGTGTCGCAACCCCACCCGGAAGAGCGAGCGGACCGTCCAGAGCAGCACCGCGCCGACCACGGCCGCCGCCACCGAGAGCCCCAGCGCCCCGTTCAGCGGCAGCAGGATGCCGACCGCGCCGCCGACCACCCAGGACATCTGCAGCAGCGTCTCCGACCGGGCGAAGGCGGAGGTCCGCACCGACTCGGGGACGTCCCGCTGGATCAGGGCGTCCAGCGACAGCTTGCCCAGCGACGCCGCCACCCCGGAGGCCCCGGCGACCAGGACCACCGTCACCGCGCCGTACCAGAGCGCGGCCGCCGCCGTGGCGCAGCCGGCCAGCAGCAGCATCGCCGTGACCGTCACCTCCGGGCCGCGGGTGCGCAGCATGGCGCCGAGCACCGAACCCAGCGCGTTGCCCGTTCCGGCGGCCAGCGCCACGATCCCGAGCGCCAGGGTCGGCTGGAGACTGCCGATCGGCTCCTCGCGGAGCAGGAACGCCAGGAACATCACCAGGAAGCCCACCAGCCAGCGCAGCGCCGACATCGCGCGCAGCGCCAGGATCACCGACGGTCCGACGGTGCGCAGCGACGCCTTGGGCCGCTGGTCGGCGGGCGCCGGCTCGTCCGCCTTGCCGTGCAGCACGCCGTGGTGCCCCGGCCCGTGCTCCTCGGCGTGCAGGACGGCCCGCTGCTCACCCTTGGCCGAGTCCACCTTGTGCGGCAGGTGGAAGGCCATCAGGGTGCCCGCCACGAACACCAGGAACGCCCCGCGCAGCGGCCAGCCCGGCCCGATCAGGTGCAGCAGGCCGCCCACCCCCGCCGCCACCATGGTGGCCAGCAGCCCGGCCAGGGTGACCCGGGAGTTCGCCTTCACCAGCGACAGCCGGCTCGGCAGCAGCCGGGGCACCACCACGCTGCGCACCACGCCGTACGCCTTGGACGCGACCAGCACGCCCAGGGCCTCCGGGTAGAGCGCCAGTCCGCCGCCGGTCACCACGCCGGCCATCGTCCAGGCGAGCACCGCCCGGGCCAGCATCGACATCGCCATGGCGGCCCGCCGTCCGTGCGGCAGACGGTCCAGCAGCGGGCCGATCACCGGCGCGAGCAGGGCGAACGGGGCCATTGTGATCAGCAGGTAGAGCCCCACCCGGCCGCGGGCCTCGCCGGTCGGGACGGAGAAGAAGATGGTGGAGGCCAGCGCGACGGTGATCAGCATGTCGCCGAAGGAGTTCAGCGCGTGCAGCTCGATCAGTTTGGCCAGGCCCGACTCGCCCGCGCCCTCGGCGGAGGTGGCCCGACGGATCCGGCGGCCGGTGCCGTGCACCATCTTGCCGGTGCGGGAGCCGGCGGCGGAGGCGGTGCGGACCAGGAAGTTGCGGCGCCGCTCCCCGTCCTCCTCCTCCGGTTCCTCTCCCGGTCCGGCCTGTCCGGTCTCCTGTCCGGTCTGCTGTTCGACCTCGGGGGTCCCGGCGGCCTTCCGGAGATCCACGGTCGTCCCAGACGCCCCGGACGTCCCGGTGTCCGTGAGGTCCCCGGGTACGTCGGCGGCGTCGGGATGCGGGTCGGGATGCGGGTCGGGGTGTGAGTCGGCGGGCGAGGCGACGGGGCCGGACGCGGACGCGGGAGCGGGCGTCGTGAAGGAGTCCACCGGTTGCGGTTCGCCCGCACCGTGGACCGGGGGTTGCTGTCGCGGCACGGCGTTCGCCTCGTCGGGGCTGCCGGCCTGCGAGGGGCGCAGTACGTGCTGCGACGGTTTTTCGTCCGCCACAAGGCCATCCTGCCCCAGAATCGGGAAGGCAACGCGAGATTCCGCTCCGCGCGGCGCGGCCGGGCACGGTCCGTGAGCACGGCGGGTACCGCTCTCCGGCGCTTTCGCGCACCGCCGTCCCGGCACAGGGACGGCCCCGGACTGTGCCGGGTGGCCGACCGACGGGTAGCCTGCCCAGGGTCCGCCCGAGCGATCGGCCGGCGCCCGTCGGACCCGGCGAGCGGCGCGGCCGGTATCCGAGGCGGGCCGCGGTCGCGCAGAATGGACGAGGGACACCGAGCCGCGACGGACAGGCAACACGCCGTGGGTGACAGAAGAACTGGGAGAGAATCGACGCCGTGAGTGCTGCGATGCGAAGCCGTACCCCTGATCGGCTCTGTGCCGAGGCCGTCGAACTCGCCCGCCAGGCTGCGGAAGAGGCGGTCGGCACGGAAACCGTGGGAGCGCACCTCGGCGTCCAGGCGGAGGCCGACCGTGTCGTCACCCACACCTTCGAGTGCCTCGACGCGGCCTACCGCGGCTGGCACTGGGCGGTCACCGTGGCGCGCGCCCCGCGGGCCAAGAACGTGACGCTGGACGAGGTCGTGCTGCTGCCCGGCTCCGACGCGATCCTCGCCCCGCAGTGGGTGCCGTGGAGCGAGCGGCTGCGTCCGGGTGACATGGGACCCGGTGACCTGCTCCCCACCGACGCCGACGACCTGCGCCTCGAACCGGGCTGGACCGGCGAGGACGAGCCCGCGCCGAACTCCGTGGTGGCCCAGGTCGCCCAGGAGGACGTGGTGGTCAGCGACCCGCACGTCGAGCCCGCCCCGGCCCGCGCCCAGATCGGCGCCGTCGCCGACGAGCTCGGCCTGGGCCGCAGCCGGGTGCTCTCCCGGCTCGGTCTGCACCTGGCGGCCGACCGCTGGGAGAAGGCGCACGGCTCGCAGACCCCGATGGCGCAGTCGGCCCCGGCCTCCTGCGTCAGCTGCGGCTTCCTGATCCCGATCGGTGGCACGCTCGGCCAGGCGTTCGGTGCCTGCGGCAACGAGTTCGGTCCGGCCGACGGCCAGATCGTCTCCTTCGCGTACGGCTGCGGCGGCCACTCCGAGGCGGCGGTCATCCCGGCCCCGCCGGCGCCGTCCGAGCTGATCCTGGACGAGCTGGTCGTCGAGCCGATGCAGTTGCACCCCGACCGCACCTCCGGCTCCGTGGAGCCCGACGCCCCGGCCGAGGAGCTCGGCCACTCCTGAGCCCGACGGCTTTCCGCGTCCGGCCCCGCCCACCCGGGCGGGGCCGGACGCCGTCGTACGGGCCCGTCCGGACGCCTCCGTGCCGGCGGACACGCTCCCGGCGCCGGACCGCCCCGCACCGCCGGACGCCGCCGCACCCCTCCTGATCGGCCCGGACCGCGGTGCGCACCCACCCCGGTCGGCCGGGGGTCCCCGGGCGGGGGACAATGCCCCGTACGAAGTACAGGGCGGCGGAAGGCGGCAGGTCCAGTGGAACCTCGGATCATCGGCAGCGGAATGGACGAGCACCTCGCGGACCACTTCGGCAGCGCCGGTCTGCGCCGCCGTGTGCTGGACGCCTGGGCCGCCTCCCCGGCCCGGTTCCGGGAGGACGCCAACGCCGAGGAGGAGCTCGCGCTCGGCGGCTACCGCGACCGGCTGGTGGTCGAGTTGGCGCAGAACGCCGCCGACGCCGCGGCCCGCGCGGGCGGCGCCCCCGGCCGGCTGAGGCTCACCCTGGCGGACGGCGTGCTGGCCGCCGCCAACACCGGCGCGCCGCTGGACGCCGCCGCCGTCGAGTCGCTCTCCACCCTGCGTGCCTCCTCCAAGCGCGACTCCGAGGCCGGGGGCCGGCCCACCGTCGGCCGGTTCGGCGTCGGCTTCGCCGCCGTCCTCGCCGTCACCGACGAACCCGCCGTGCTCGGCGCGGCCGGCGGCGTGCGCTGGTCGCTCGGCGAGGCCCGCTCGCTGGCCGAGGCCCAGCCCGCACTCACCGAGGAGCTGCGCCGGAGGGACGGTCATGTGCCTTTGCTGCGGCTGCCGTTCGCGGCCGAGGGCCCGGCGCCCGACGGCTACGACACGGTGGTCGTCCTGCCGCTGCGCGACGCGGCCGCCGAGGACCTCACCCGTCGTCTGCTGGCCGCCGTTGACGACGCCCTGCTGCTGACCCTCGCGGGCCTCTCCGAGATCGTCGTGGAGACCCCGGACAGCACCCGCGTCCTCACCCGCAGCGCCGCCGAGCCGCGTCCGGACGGCGTCACCGAGGTGACCGTCACCGACGACGCGGGCGGCAGGCTGCGACGGACCGTCTGGCAGACCGCCGGCGCCTCCGGCTCCCTGGACGCGGCCCTGCTCGCCGACCGTCCCACCGAGGAGCGCTCCCGCCCGTACTGGACGGTGACCTGGGCCGTTCCGGTCGACCCCGAGGGCACCCCGCAGGCGCCCGGGGTCGACCCGGTGCTGCACGCGCCCACGCCCAGCGACGAGCCGCTCGGCCTGCCCGCGCTGCTGATCGCCTCCTACCCGCTGGACTCCACCCGCCGGCACGTCGCCCCGGGCCCGCTCGCCGACTTCCTCACCGAGCGCGCCGCCGACTGCTACGCCGACCTGCTGCGCTCCCGGGGCGGCGACCTCGGCTCGCTCGGGCTCGTCCCCGGGCCGCTCGGCCAGGGAGCGCTGGACAACGCGCTGCGCGCCGCGATCCTCTCCCGGCTGCCCGGCACGCCGTTCCTGCCCCACCCGGCGCCGGTCGCGCAGGGGACGCCCGCGCTGCGCCCCCGCGACGCGACGCTGCTGGAAGGCGCGGACGGCTCGGTGGTCGAGGCGCTGGCGCCGATCTTCCCCGGCCTGCTGCCGGCCGGCCTGGAGCGCCGGACCGAACTGCGGGTGCTGAACGTGCGCCGGGTGCCGCTCGCCGAGGTGGTCGACCAGCTCGGCGGCCTGGACCGCGAGCCGGCCTGGTGGCGGAACCTCTACGCGGCGCTCGGCGGGGCCGACCCGGAGGCGCTCGGCGCGCTGCCCGTCCCGCTCGCCGACGGACGGACCGTCACCGGCCCGCGCCGCGTCCTGCTGCCCTCCGACGACGCCGACTGGGCGGCGTTCCCCGGCTATCCCGAGTCGCTGGCCGGCGCGCTGGCCGTGCTCGACCTCCGACTCGCCCACTCCGAGGCCGCGCACCCGCTGCTGGCCAAGCTCGGGGCCGGCGCCGCCACCCCGGCCGGGGTCCTGGACACCCCCGAGGTGCGGGCGGCCGTCGCGCGTTCCTACGAGGTGGCCGAGGACGACCCGGACGCCGCCGCGGACCTCGCCGATGCCGTCCTGGCCCTGGTCAAGGCGGCCGCCCCGGCCGTGGGCGAGCACCCCTGGCTGGGCCGCCTCGCGCTGCTCGACGACGAGGGCGAGCCGGCCCGTGCGGGCGAACTCGTGCTCCCGGACAGCCCGTTCGCCGCCCTGGCCCGGGAGGACGACGCCGGCTGGGTGGACGACGACCTGCTGGAGCGCTGGGGCCCCGAGGTGCTCACCGCCGTCGGCGTGCTGGCCGACTTCGTGCTGGTCCGCGCCGAGGACGTGGTGCTCGACCCGGACGACCTGGAGCGGCTCGACCCGACCGCGCCCGCCGACCGCGCGGCCGGCGGTCACCCCACCGGCCTGATCGACGAGGCGCCGGACGGCCTCGCCGAGTGGGCCGAGGACGTGCTGGAGGTCCTGAACGCCGACGCGGGCAACCCGACGGGCCTCCCACCGGTCGCCGCCGAGCTGCTGGCCGTCCGCGACCTCGATCTGGTGGAGGACGACGCGTGGCCGCAGGCGCTGGCCGCGCTCGCCCGGCCGCCCTACCGGGACGCCGTGGTCACCCCCGTCCGCACCCTGCTGCCCGACGGCTCGTACGCCGACCTGCCGCCGTACACCGCCTGGTGGCTGCGTGACCACCCGGTGCTGGACGGCCGGGAGCCGGCCGGGCTGCGCGCGGCAGGCGCCGACCCGCTGCTCCGCGGCCTCTACGACGAGGCGCGGACCGCGCTCGACGAACAGTTCCTGCACGCGCTGGGCGTCCGCACGACGCTGACGGCGCTGCTGGCCGAGCCGCACGGGCCGGACGAGGTGCTGGACCGGCTCGCCGACCCGGAGGCCGAGGTCGGGCACCGCCAACTGCACGGCATCCACAGTGCGTTGGCCCGCGTGCCGGTCGAGCGGATCGAACCGCTGGACGTGGTGCGGGCGTTGCCGCCGCTGGACCGCTCCACCGGCCGCCGCCCGTCGCGGACGGTGATCGTGGACGCTGCCGACGCGGTCGTCGCGGACGCCCCCGACCTGGTTCAACTCCTGCACGACCACGCGTTGTTGCCGGTGGCTCCGGCGCTGGCGGCCGACCTCGCCGAGCGGCTGCACGTCTCGCTGGCCAGCGAGGTGGCCGGCGGGCGGGTGCTCTCCGAGGGCGCGCTGCACCGGGTGCCGGCCGTGGTGCGGGAGTTGCTGCCCGGCTGTCCGGTCGCCTACGAGGAGCACGAGGAGCTGCTGGTGGTCGGCCCGGACGGCGGCGAGGCCGCCGTCGACTGGCGCTGGGACACCGGGGCGGACGCACCCGAGGCGCCGTACGACCCGGAGTCGGCCGAAGAGGCCGACGAGGACGACGAGTTCGAGGTCCCGCCGGTGCCCGGTCTGCTGCACGCCGCCACTCCGGAAGGGCTGGCCGCAGGGCTCGCCTGGTCGGTGGGCCAGTGGCACCGGCGGTTCGAGGTGCTGGCCGCGCTCAGCGAGCCCGACCGGGCCTACGAGCTCTCCGCGGCCCGGGACTTCGAGGGCTGAGCGGGGCGGCCCGGTCGGGCCTGCTCCGGCGCCCGGGTCGCCGCCCGGGTCGCCGCCCGGGCCCGTTCCGGTGTCAGGTCCCGCAGCTGTTCCCGCACCCGTTCCGGCGTTTCAGGAGCGGGTGCCGGAGCGGGTCCGGCCACGCGCGATCAGTCGCAGGTAGATCCCCAGCGTCACGACCACCCAGACCGCGCCGAGCAGGGCCGTCGCCACCTTCACCAGCCGCGGTCCGGCGTCGACACCGGCGAGCGTGCCGGCCCCCACCAGCGCCAGGGCCAGCAGACCGGTCGCCAGCAGGCCGCCCAGGAAGGCGGTGAACGCCTCCAACTCCCCACCCCTGCGCGCCATGCGGAACCCCCCCCGGTTCGGGCTCGATCCGTCCAGTGCGGTCAATCATCCGTCCTGCGTCGCATGATGCGCCAGGTCACTTCCAGCAGAATTCCGGCGATCAGCGCGATCCCGACGCCGATCCACGGGTCCCGGGTGCCGGACAGCGAGAGCTGGAAGAAGTCGGAGAGCCACGGCACGGTCAGGACCAGGGCGAACGCCCCGCCCATCGTCCCGATCAGCAGCAGCCGCCACCAGTTGTACGGCCGGGCCACGATCGCCAGCACCCAGATGGCGACCAGGAAGAGCGTCAGGGTGGCGACGCTGGTGTCCGATTCGAGGTCGGTCGCATGGTCCGCACGGGCCAGTGCGTACGCGGTGAAGGTGGCTGTACCGGCGATGATGCCGCCGGGGATCGCCAGCCGGAGCACCCGCCGGACGAAGCCGGTCCGGGCCCGCTCGTTGTTGGGCGCCAGTGCCAGGAAGAAGGCCGGCACGCCGATGGTGAGCGTGGAGAGCACGGTCGAGTGCCTGGGCAGGAACGGGTACGGCGAATGGGTGAAGATCACCAGCAGGGCGAGCAGCACCGAGTAGACCGTCTTCACCAGGAAGAGCCCGGCGACCCGTTCGATGTTCCCGATCACCCGCCGGCCCTCGGCGACCACCGAGGGCATGGTCGCGAACGAGTCGTCGAGCAGCACGATCTGCGCGACCGCCTTGGTGGCGTCGCTGCCGGTGCCCATCGCCACGCCGATGTCCGCGTCCTTGAGCGCCAGCACGTCGTTGACACCGTCGCCGGTCATCGCCACGGTGTGGCCGCGCGACTGCAGGGCGCCGACCAGTTCGCGCTTCTGCTGCGGGCTGACCCGGCCGAAGACGGTGGTCCGCTCGGCGGCGTCGGCGAACGCCTCCGGGTCGGTGGGCAGGGTGCGCGCGTCCAAGGGGTGGTCGGCGCCGGGCAGCCCGAGGTGGGCGGCGACCGCGCCGACCGAGACGGCGGCGTCGCCCGAGATCACCTTGGCCTGGACGCGCTGGCTCTCGAAGTAGCGCAGGGTGTCGGCGGCGTCGTCGCGCAGCCGCTGCTGGAGCACCACCAGGGCGAGCGGCCGGAGGCCGGCGGCCGGGTCGGGGGCGTCGAGCGGGGTGGGCGTGCGCCCGAGCAGCAGCACCCGCAGGCCCTGGGTACCCAACTCGTCCACCTCGGCGAGCGTCGGGTGGCCGTCCGGCAGCAGCACGTCCGGTGCGCCGAGCAGCCAGGTGGCCTCGCCGCCCTGCGGCTCCAGCAACTGCACGCCGCTCCACTTGCGGGCGGAGGAGAAGGGCATCGCCTCGATGACCCGCCAGCCGCCGCTCCGCTCGCCGCTGCCGTCGCCGTAGGCGTCGATCACGGCGCGCATCGACGGGTTGGGGCGGGCGTCGGCGCCGGCCATCATGCCCAGCGCCTGCTTGACGATCTCCTTGACGGTGCCGCGGTCGTCCAGACCGTCCCGGGCCTCGGGGCCGTCCTGGCCGTCCCCGGTGCCCGTGATGCTCCGCCCGACCGGGCCCCGGCCTTCCCGGTCCGGGTCGCTCCCGTCGGGACCGGTCTCGATCAGGCGCAGGTCGACGACGTCCATGCCGCCCTCGGTGAGGGTGCCGGTCTTGTCCAGGCAGACGGTGTCCACCCGGGCCAGCCCCTCGATCGCCGGCAGCTCCTGCACCAGGCACTGCTTGCGGCCCAGCCGGACCACTCCGATCGCGAAGGCCACCGAGGTCAGCAGCACCAGTCCCTCGGGCACCATCGGCACGATCCCGGCGACCATCCGGCGGACCGCTTCCTTCCAGTCCCGGCCCTCCACCGCGAGCTGGCTGATGATCAGACCGATCGCGGTGGGCACCAGCAGCCAGGTGATGAACCGCAGGATGCTGTCGATGCCGCTGCGCAGCTCCGACTTCACCAGGGTGAACCGGCTCGCCTCCTCGGCCAGCTGTGCGGCGTACGCCTCGCGGCCGACCTTGGTGGCGGTGAACGCGCCGGCACCGGCCACCACGAAGCTGCCGGACATCACCTGGTCGCCGGGCTGCTTGAGGACCGGGTCCGGTTCGCCGGTGAGCAGGGACTCGTCGATCTCCAGGCCGTCCGCCTCGGTGACCTCGCCGTCGACGATCACCTTGTCGCCGATGCCGAGCAGCACGGTGTCGTCCAGCACGATCTCGCCGACCGCGAGCTGCTGGACGGTGCCGTCCCGGCGGACCTGGGGTTTGGCCTCGCCGATCAGCGCGAGGCTGTCCAGGGTCTTCTTGGCGCGCAGCTCCTGGATGATGCCGATCGCCGTGTTGGCGACGATGACCAGGCCGAAGAGGCCGTCCTGGAGGGGGCCGACGATCAGGATGATCCCGAACATCACGCCGATGATCGCGTTGAACCGGGTGAAGACGTTGGCCCGGACGATCTCCTTGGCCGAGCGGCTGGAGCGGACCGGGACGTCGTTGACCTCGCCGCGGGCGACCCGCTCGGCCACCTCGTCGGCGGTCAGGCCGCCGCGCCGGCCGGGCAGCAGCCCGAGCGGGTGCGCGCCTTCGGGCTTCTCCTCGGTGGGCCGGTCCTCGGCAGGCTGGGCAGGCTGCGTCATGGCACCGACTCTACGGGTGCCTTATGTCCGATGCGTGCTACTAAAGGACTATTCAGTCCGACCGGGTGGCCGGGTCCGTGCCGTTCCCGTTCGGGGCCTGCGCCCGGGCCTCGGCGGCCCGGCTGCGGGCGATGGCGTCCCGGCGGGCGCGGCAGTACCAGAGGCCGATCAGGCCGAGGCCGCTGCCGGCCAGGCAGATCCAGGGCCAGTTCCCGTGGCCGTGGTCGGAGAGGGTGCCCCAGAAGGGCAGCAGCACCAGGAAGGCGACGAACCACACCACCGTGCCGCCGCCGACGATGGCGACGTCGTTGGCCTCCAGCGACGGGGGCGAGGGGTGCAACGGCGTCTTCGGCATGGGCTCTAGGGTACGGTGCGGCGGGCGCTTGTCCGATTCCGTGCCGCAGCTGTCTCTTTCTTTCCGGAAACCCCTTCGTTCTACGCGCGAAGATGGCGTACGAGCGAACAGGGAACTCATACTTGTGTCCCCGGTCGGCCGCGGCATGCTCAGAACACCTTGCTTCGTGCCCGTCCCACCGGGCCGCCCGGCCACCGTCGCTCCGGGTGGGTCCCCCTCTCCTCAGCCCCCACCAGAGGATGCAGCATGCCCGTGGCCCAGCCGACCGCCGAGTCGCCCGAGCCCACCTCCGACGCGCCGAAGCCCCCGTCCGGCGCGATGGACCGTTACTTCCGGATCAGCGAGCGCGGCTCCACCCTGCCGCGCGAGATCCGCGGTGGCATCGCCACCTTCTTCACCATGGCGTACATCCTGGTGCTCAACCCGATCATCCTGGCCAGCGCCACGGACATGAACGGCGCCCACCTGGACAGCGCCCAGCTGGTCACCGCCACCGCGCTCACCGCGGGCCTCACCACGCTGCTGATGGGCGTCATCGGCAACGTCCCGATCGGCCTCGCCGCCGGCCTCGGCGTCAACACCATCGTCGCCCTCCAGCTCGCACCCAAGATGACCTGGCCCGACGCGATGGGCATGGTGGTGCTGGCCGGCTTCGCGATCATGCTGCTGGTCGCCACCGGCCTGCGCGAGCGCGTGATGAACGCCGTCCCGCTCGGCCTCCGCAAGGCCATCGCGATCGGCATCGGCCTCTTCATCAGCCTCGTCGGCCTGGTCGACTCCGGCTTCGTCAGCCGCATCCCGGACGCCGCCCACACCACCGTCCCGCTCCAGCTCGGCACCGGCGGCCACCTGCTCGGCTGGCCCGTCCTGATCTTCGTGCTCGGTCTGCTGCTCACCCTGGTGCTGATCGTCCGCAAGGTGCCCGGCGCGATCCTGGTCTCGATCGCGGTCATGACCGGCCTCGCGGTCGTCATCGACAAGATCGCCGACATCCCGGCCCTCAACTGGGGCCTGACCGTCCCGGCCTGGCCCGGCAACCCGGTCGCCGCCCCCGACTTCGGCCTGGTCGGCGAGGTCAGCCTCTTCGGCGGCTTCGAGAAGGTCGGCGTCCTCACCGGCGTCCTCTTCGTCTTCACCGTGCTGATGTCCTGCTTCTTCGACGCGATGGGCACCATCCTCGGCGTCGCCGACGAGGCCCACCTGCTGGACGAGAAGGGCGACCTGCCGGGCATCAACAAGGTCCTGATGATCGACGGCATCGCCACCGCCGCGGGCGGCGCGACCTCCTCCTCGGCCAACACCTGCTTCGTCGAGTCGACCGCAGGCGTCGGCGAGGGCGCCCGCACCGGCTTCGCCTCGATCGTCACGGGCGGCCTCTTCGTGGTGGCCCTGTTCCTCACCCCGCTCGCCACCATGGTCCCCGCCCAGGCCGCCACCCCCGCCCTGGTCGCCGTCGGCTTCCTGATCCTGGCCAACTCGATCAAGGACATCGACTGGGCCGACTACACCATCGCGATCCCGGCGTTCCTGACCATCGTGATGATGCCGTTCACCTACTCCATCACCAACGGCATCGGCTTCGGCTTCATCACCTTCTGCATCCTGCGCCTCGCCGCCGGGCGTGGCCGCGAGGTCCCGGTCGCGATGTACGCGGTCTCCGCCGTCTTCGCCTTCTACTACCTGATGCCGGCCCTCGGCCTGCTCTGACGGACCCGCACGCTGCGGCGGACACCGTGCGCGGCGTGCGGCCTCCGGGGCTCGGCATTCGTCGTGCGGGGCGGTGGCTGCCCGCTCCGTCCGGCCGGGAACGCGGACGGGGCGGCGCAGGCCGACGGGGTGTCGGGGTACGCCGCCCCGGGGCGGGGCGAGTGGCGGGTGGTGGTGGGTGCCGCCATGGCGGCTACTTCGGGTCGCGGTTGAACGTCGAGGTCGACCAGCGGTAGCCGAGCGCCGCGAGGCCCAGGCACCAGGCGACGGCGAGCCACCCGTTGTGGCCGATCTCGCTGCCGAGCAGCAGTCCGCGC
>NZ_JBHXKE010000100.1:0-32444 GCF_042722765.1 Kitasatospora sp. NPDC058406 | reverse complement strand
TCGGCGGCGATGCCGACCTCGGCGGCGACGGCCTCCGCGACGGCCCGGTTGTCCCCGGTGAGCAGGACGGGCCGCAGACCGAGCGCCCGCAGGTGCGCGACGGCCTCGGCGCTGGTCGGCCGCACCGCGTCGGCGACCTCCAGGACGGCCCGGGCCGCGCCGTCCCAGCCGACCGCGACGGCGGTCCGGCCGGCCGCCTCGGCGGCGCGCTTGGCCTCGGCGAGCGGAGCCGGAAGGTACTGCGCCCAGTCGGCCAGGAGGGCCTCCCGGCCGGCCACCACGGCGTGGCCGTCGACGACGCCCTGCACCCCGAGCCCCGGGATGTTCTCGAACCCTTCGACGGCGGGCAGCGGGCCCACCTTCTCGGCGGCGGCCGCGGCGACGGCGGCGGCGATCGGGTGCTCGGAGGCGTGCTCCAGCGCACCGGCCAGCCGCAGGACCTCGGTCTCGGTGACGCCCTCCGCGGTGCGGACGGCGAGCAGGGTCATCCGGCCGGTGGTGACGGTGCCGGTCTTGTCCAGCACGATCGTGTCGACCCTGCGGGTGGATTCGAGCACCTCCGGGCCCTTGATCAGGATGCCGAGCTGGGCGCCGCGTCCGGTGCCGACCATCAGCGCGGTCGGGGTGGCCAGGCCGAGGGCGCACGGGCAGGCGATGATCAGCACGGCGACCGCGGCGGTGAAGGCCGCGGTCCAGCCCTCGCCGGTGCCGAGCCAGTAGCCGAAGGTGGCCAGGGCCAGGACGATCACGATCGGGACGAAGACGGCGGAGATCCGGTCGGCGAGCCGCTGGGCGGCGGCCTTGCCGTTCTGCGCGTCCTCGACCAGCCGGGCCATCCGGGAGAGCTGGGTGTCGGCGCCGACCCGGGTGGCCTCGACCACCAGCCGGCCGCCCGCGTTGACGGTGGCGCCGGTGACGGCGTCGCCGACCGCGACCTCGACCGGAACCGACTCGCCGGTCAGCATCGAGGCGTCCACGGCGGAGGCGCCCTCGACCACCACCCCGTCGGTGGCGATCTTCTCGCCCGGGCGGACCACGAAGCGCTCGCCAGCCGTCAGCTCGGCGGTCGGGACGCGGACCTCGGCGCCGTCGCGCAGCACGGTGACGTCCTTGGCCCCCAGCTCCAGCAGCGCCTTGAGCGCGGCTCCGGCGGTGCGCTTGGACCGCGCCTCGAAGTAGCGGCCGGCCAGGATGAACGCGGTCACCCCGGCGGCGGCCTCCAGGTAGATGTTCGAGGAGCCGTCGCTGCGGGCGACGGTGAACTCGAAGCCGTGCCGCATCCCGGGCATCCCCGCGTGCCCGAAGAACAGGGCCCAGAGCGACCAGAGGAACGCGGCACCGGTGCCGAGCGAGACCAGGGTGTCCATGGTGGCGGCGCCGTGGCGGGCGTTCGTCCAGGCGGCCCGGTGGAAGGGCCAGGCGGCGTAGGTGACGACGGGGGCGGCGAGGGTCAGCGAGAGCCACTGCCAGTTGTCGAACTGGAGGGCCGGGACCATCGCCATCGCGATCACCGGGACGGCCAGCACCAGCGCGGTGATCAGGCGCTGCCGCAGCGGTTCGAGGTCGTCGGCCGACCCCACCGAAGCGGTGGGTCCGGTGATCGGCCCGGCGGTCTGCGGCGCGGCGGCGGGCCGGGACAGGGCGGCGGTGTAGCCGGTGGCCTCGACGGTCGCGATCAGGTCGGCGACACCGGTCGCGGCACCCGCACCGGAGCCGGAGCCCTCGCCCGCCACGGTGATCCTGGCCTTCTCGGTGGCGTAGTTGACGGTGGCGGTGACGCCGTCCATCCGGTTGAGCTTCTTCTCGATCCTGGCGGCGCACGAGGCACAGGTCATGCCGCCGATCAGGAGTTCCACCTCGGTGGAGGCGGGGGCCTGGGTGGTCATCTGGGCTCCTCGTGGTCGTCGAGCGGGGTGGCGACCGTCGGCCGTGGTGGCGGGCGGCGGTCGGGCGGCGGGGCGCCGCCTCGGTGGATACACCCGGGGGGTATCCACCGAGGCGACGTCGCCCGTAGTTCTTTTATACCCCCAGGGGGTATCTCGGGCAAGCTTTCGACCCGTGATGAGCACTACCCCACGGGGGTACCCAGGGCGGGCCGGGAACCGGACACGACGGAGCCCCGGGCCGGAGACACCCCCGGCCCGGGGCTCACAGGTCGTGCGGGATCAGCTGAAGTAACCCAGCGCCCCGACCGCGCAGAGACCGCCCGCGCCCATGAAGACCGGCATCAGCACCTTGAGCTCCACCCAGCTGCCGGCCCGGAACCGCATCCCCTTCGGCGGCCCGAGCGGGTACCAGCGCTTGCGCCCTATCGGTATCGGCCAGAGCACCGGGCAGCCCGACACGGTCAGCGCGTCACCCAGGCAGTGCACGAGCGCGCCGAGGGTGATCGGCAGGCCGATCCACAGGTACTCCTGCCCCGGCTGGTCGAACAGCCAGAGCGAGCCGTTGCCCGGCTTGTCGAGCACGTACGTCAGCATCCACGCGCTGGTCGCGCCCAGCAGCCAGACCAGGACGTCGCTGGAGACCCGGGCGTGCCGCCACAGCAGGCCCTCGATCGCCAGCACCATGTGCACGAAGAGCACCGCCAGCACTCCCCACCGGCCGCCGTAGACGGCGGCGGCGGACGCGCCCGCCCCGCAGAGCACCGCCCAGAGCCAGGTGTGGGTCAGCGTCCGGTGGCCACCGGTGCGGCGCGGGTCGTGCCGGCTGCGGGTCGACTTGTAGACCGCGTACGAGAGCTTGTCGATCACCTCGCAGAGGACCCGCGACACCGGGCCGAACGCCCGGGATATGGTCGCCGCCTTGTGGTCGAGGTCCGGCGCCAGCGCGGCGCCCGCACAGATCAGCGTGCCCGCGAGGAGCACGGGCCACGGCATCGGCTCACCGAGCCCCGTCGCGATCGCTCCCGCGCCCAACCACGCCGCCGCCCCCGACAGCGAATGCGCCGGTCCCATCATCTTCTGGCTCCCGCCCTCGTTCCGAACCGCCCGTCGCGAGGGCTTCGCGAGGGCTTGACGGGGCGGCAGCTTAGTCGTTCATGATCGGAACCACCCGGTCGCGGGCGGCACGGGCGCCCCGCCCCCGGAACGTCCGGGCGGAACCGGGCTGCCGGGCGCGGGGACGTGACGGCCGGTCAGCCCGGCGGGCGCCCTCGATGCCCGGGCGGGTCGCGGACGCCGGAGCGCCTCCGCGCGGGGGGGGCTCGACCTCAGCCGACGGCGCCCGGTCCCCCCGTCGGCCCGGTCACGGCCCCCGCCGCGCCCGCTGTGGCCGTGTCCGCCGCGCCCGCCGCGCCCGCCGACCCGCGCCAGCGCGGCCGGGAGAGCGTGGTGACCGCGCGCAGCAACCACTCCACCGGCCCGTACGGGTGGCGGGCCAGCCACCAGCGGCAGAACACCGCCTGGGCCGCGAACAGCGCGACGCCGATCAGCGCGACACCCGGCGGCGGGACCCGGCCGATCAGTCCGACACCGACACCGGTGAAGAGGAGGACGCAGACCAGCGACTGCGTCAGGTAGTTGGTCAACGTCATCCGGCCGGGCGGCGCGAGCACCGCCACCATCCGCCGGCCGTGGCGGCCCCGGGCGATCCGCAGCACGGTCGCCGCGTAGGCGGCGGCCAGCAGCGGCGCGGTGATCACGTCCACCCCGAGCGCGAACACCTGGAAGGAGGCACCGGGGTTCCGGAGGGCCGAGTAGGTGTACACCGCAGCGCCGAGCAACCCGAGCGGGAACCCCCAGACCTGGAGCCGACGGAGCGTCCGGTCGTGCCGGCCGGGTTCGGCCAGCGCCCGCTGCCGGCCGGCGGCGAGCCCGAGCAGGAAGGCCGCGAGCGCGGCCGGGGCCTGGAAGAAGGCCAGCAGGAAGAGGACGTCCGGCAGCTGGTCGAGGTGGGCCCCGACCACCGAGCCGAACCCGCCGCGCAGCGCCTCGGTGGCCTGCTGCGCGTCGGCCGCCAGCACCGCCCGGTCACCCCCGTCGGCGCCCCGCAGGGCCACCGCGAGCAGCAGGTACGCGGCCGAGGTGACGGTGAACAGGACGACCGCCGTCCGCACCGCGGTCCTCGGCCGGAGCCGGCGCAGGGCGAGCAGGATCAGCCCGAGCACGGCGTAGGTGGTGAGGATGTCGCCCGGGAACAGCACCACCGCGTGCAGCACCCCGAGCACGAACAGCCCGGCCAGCCGCCGCAGGAAGCGCGGGGTGAAGCGGGCGCCGCGCCGTTCGGCGGAGTCGAGCTGGAGGGTGAAGCTGTAGCCGAAGAGGAACGAGAACAGCAGGAAGAACTTGGCCTCGAACAGCAGCGCCACCAGCAGCCGGACACCGGTGTCGAGCGGCGAGCCGAACCCGGGCTCCTCCACGCCGGTGCCGTGGTAGGCGGACGCCAGGTAGGTGATGTTGACGGTCAGGATGCCGAACAGCGCGAAACCGCGCAGTGCGTCGACGTCGGCCAGCCGGGCCGGTGCGGCCCGGCCGGCCTCCGTACCCTCCGTACCCTTCGCACCCTCCGCACCGTCCTGCTCCGGCTTCCCCCTCCGCCCGCGCTTCTCGCGGTCGCCCGCCTCCGACCGCACCGCGTGGCCACCGGTGCCGCCTCCGTGTTGCCCCATGATCCCCCTCCGATCTATTGCTTTCAAAACGCTCGTCCTGAGAATGAACGTTACAGGATCGATCGAGCAAGCTCGACCGGGACGGAGGGAGGCGGCCGCAGAACGCGAAGGGCCCCGGCCCGAGACCCTCCCGCCGAAGCGGGAGGACTCGGACCGGGGCCGGAGGGTGATCGGTCAGGCGGTGGTCCAGCGCTGGTTCGCGAAGGAGTGGCAGCTCCACATCCAGAGCGGAACCATGTTCTGGCCGCCCGCGGTCATGTCGTCGACGCAGCGGTTGGAGACCGGGTTGTACAGGGTGCCGTCGCCCCGGAGCTCCCACTTCTGGTTGTCCGCGCCGGTGCAGCTGCGCACCGTCACCGGGCTCCCGTTGGCGGCGCCGTCGGCCGTCACGCACTTCTCGTAGACCCGGACGGTCTTGTCCGTCCGCAGGTCGTAGCGCTGGTTGAGGCCGTTCCAGCAGTCGTACAGCTGGATCTGCGAGCCCTCGTCCGGGCCGTTGGCATCCATGCACTTGCTGTTGTTCGCACCGGAGTGGAGGTTGACCGGCCGGTTGGCGGTGCTGATCCACTTCTGGTTGCTGTAGGAGTGGCAGTCCCACAGCCACAGCTGGACGCCGTCGCTGCCGCCGGCCGTCATGTCGTCGATGCAGCGCCCGGAGTCAGGGTTGTACAGGGTGTTGTCCTGACGCAGCGTCCACTTCTGTCCGGGCGCGTCCGGCACGCAGGTGCGCAGGTTTACGGAGGCGCCGTTGTAGGTGTTGTCGGCGGTCACGCACTTGTCGAGAGTGCGCAGGGTGCCGTCCGTGCGGAAGGTGAAGTGCTGGTTGTCACCGTTCCAGCAGTTGTACAGCTGGAGCCGGCTGCCGTCCGCGCTGCCGTTGGCGTCCATGCACTTGTTGGTGTTGGCACCGGCGTGGAAGCTGATGGTGCCGCCGGGGTAGCCGAGCGCCGCCGCGGAGAGGAAGCCGGTCACCGGGGCGTCGGCCTTGCCGGTGGAGGTGATGCCGCTCCAGACGTTGAGGACCCCGCTGGTGTCGCGCGTCCACAGGTCGGGGACGCCGTCGCCGCTGACGTCACCGGAGGAGGTCAGCTTGGGGAAGTCCGCCGCCGAGGCGTGACCGATCAGCGTCCGCGTGCTGTCGTCGACGAGCGCGGTGATGTCGGGCTTGCCGTCGGGGAGCTTGCGGCTCGGGTACTGGTAGATGTTGCCGGTGCCGTTCTCCCGCACCCAGAGGTCGATCAGACCGTCGCCGGTGGCGTCACCGGGGGCGATCAGCGTGCGGTTCGACCAGTCGGCGGTGCTCAGCGGCGTCCCCGAGGCGTAGACGCCGGTCGCGGAGGAGCTGCGGAAGAGCCAGAGCCCGACGTGGCCGGCGCCGTCGTCCTCCTGGGTGAGGAGGTCGTAGCGGCGCTTGTCCGCGGTCGGGTCGGGGATGCCGACGGTGTCGATGTCACCGATCGCCAGGAGTCCCTTGACCCGGCTCCAGTCGGTCTTGTGGTAGCCGACGCAGCTGGCGCCGGGGACGCCGATCGTGCTGCAGAGCATCGGACGCCGCGAGAGGACGGCGTTCCTGCTGCTGAAGTAGAGGTTGCCCTCGGACTGCAGGCTGCTCGCCCAGAGCGAGTTGCGGTAGGAGTACAGGGTGGAGTCGGCGTAGACGATCAGGTCGTCGATCCGGATGCCGTTTCCGCCGCGGTGGGTGACCAGCGCCTTGTCCCAGCCCTTGCCGCCCGGGCTGTTGGCCTTGTCGGAGGCCATCGGCCCGCCGAAGCTCGGCTCGACACCGGCCGGGTACAGCATCAGGTTGCCGTTGTTGTCCGGGAGGACGAGGTCCACCTGCGCGTCGTTGGTGATGTCACCGAGGACGGTCTTGGCGTTCGGGTCGGACGGGGCGAAGAAGCTGTAGGTGTTCTCCTGCGAGCGGTTGCCCGCGCGGTCCACGGCCTGCACCCGGAGCAGGTTGGTGCCCCACATGGTGGGAGTGAGGTTGATGACCGCGGAGCCGTTGCCGGAGGCGTCGACCCGGTTGGCGCCGCCCACGGGGATGGCCGAGTTGAAGGCGTACTCGTAGGAGAGCACCCCGCTGGCGTTGTCCGTCGCGTCGAGGGTGAACGCGCCGGCCTCGCCGATGTGCTTGGTCGAGCCGGGCAGGGTGCCGGACGCCGGGTAGTCCGCGGACGTGACGGTCGGCACGGCGGGC
Organism: Kitasatospora sp. NPDC058406; assembly: GCF_042722765.1. Lineage (NCBI taxonomy): Bacteria > Bacillati > Actinomycetota > Actinomycetes > Kitasatosporales > Streptomycetaceae > Kitasatospora > Kitasatospora sp. NPDC058406. Next base: position 25,635 of record NZ_JBHXKE010000100.1, on the reverse strand, counting down.
GGGGTGAGGTCCAGGCTGAACTGGCAGCCGGCCGACCAGCCGGAGGGGAGCTCGCCGTCACCGGTCTGCACGCGCCAGTAGTAGGTGTGGCCGTCCTGGAGGTTGCCGGGCGTGACGGCGGCCTCGTGGTTGCTGTTGCCGAGGTTGCCCCAGCCGCTGTCCCAGGCCACCGGCTCGTCGGCGGTGCCGAGGTCGCGGACCTCGAAGCGGGCGTCGATCTGGTTGCTGTCCGGGTCGCCGACCCAGGCGGACAGGCGGATGCCGGTGGCGGCGTTGGTCGCGCCGATCCAGCCGCAGCCGTTGCCGTTCGGGTTCTGCGGGGCCGGGGTCATTCCCAGGCTCCACGGCGCGTACGGGGCGCGGTTGTACTCGACGTACAGGTACGGCAGCTTGGCCGGCGTGCGGGTGAAGCGCTTGAAGCTGATGTTGCCGTTGTTGCCGTCCCGCTTGGACTCGTCGGCCGCGAACAGGCCGAAGGACAGCAGACCGCGCCAGTTGTTGTCGCTCAGGTGCTGGCGGACGTCCCACTCGCCGGTCGTGGTGGCGCCCGGGCAGCCGTCGCCGCCCGCGCTGTTCAGCGTGGCCGTGCCGAGCGAACCCCAGTCCCAGGGCTGGTTGTTCCAGGAGGTGGTGCCGTCGATGGGGTGCGTGGGGTGCAGCGTGACGCCGTAGGTGGACGCGCAGTTGTTCGCCGCGGCGTACGACTGCGTGGCGACCAGGGCGGCCTTCCGGATGACCTTGTCACCGAGGTCACCGGCGTCGAGCTGGATGTAGTAGCGCTCCAGCCCCTTCTTGGTCTGCCACTGCTGGTAGCCGACCCCCGGGTCGTAGGCGTTGCCGTAGTCGTTGTAGTGCGTGACCGTCGGGTACGCCTCCTGGACCCAGGTCCAGTTCTGCGTGCCCCGGTTGGTGGGCGTCCACGTGGGGTCGATGTAGACCGGGTAGGTCGTCGTCGGGGCGTCCAGGAAGGCGCTGTCGGGCGTGACCGTCAGCGAGCTGCCGGCGGGCGTGGCCGACAGCTGCGAGACGTTGGCGCCGAGGCTGGGGCCGTCCGCGTCCGAGTGGACCTTCAGGCCCTCGGAGTCGGCGACGGGGGCGGCGGCGGGGACGGCTGCCGGGGCGTCCGCGGCGGAACGGGCCGCGCGGGCAGCGGACTTCGCGCTCGCAGGCGCGGCCGGGGCGGCGGCCGTGCTGGAGTCCCACATGGTGGGAGCGGGGGCGCGGAAGACGACGCGGCCGTCGGCGTCGGTGGCGTTGAGGTTGCCGCCCGCGTCGGCGCTCACCGAGACGCCCTCGGTCCTCAGACCGAGGGCGAGGGCCTTCACCTTCGGATCCTGCGCGGCGGCCGGGGTCTTGACCACCAGGACCTGCGCGAACCCGCCGGCCTGGTTCGCCGTGAGCTTCAGGTCGACGCCGGGCGCGACCTCGGCATAGGTGGCGCTGTCGCCGTCCAGGGTGGGCGCCGGCAGCGCACCCGGCCAGCTCAGGGCGAGCTTGCGGCCGTCCTGGTCGAGAGTGGCGAGAGGTCCGGACCCACCACCCGAGAAACTCAGCTGATTGCTCGTCACCCTCGGTCGCAGGGTGCCGTCGGACGCCCGGACGAGCGTCGCGTCGAGGTCCTTCCAGACCCCGTCCCGCTTGGCCCGCGCCGGGGCCACGGTACGCCGCAGACCCAGCGTGCCGTTCGGGTTCGCGACCACCGTGTCGGTCTCGGTGGTCAGCGCCGCGATCTCGACCGGCTTGCCGCTGCGCCGGGCCTCGGCCAGCGCGGCGGACTCGGCGGCCCGCTGCGCGGCCTCGGCGGCCGTACCCGGCACCGCCGGGGCCTGCGCCTCGACGACCGGAGAAACCGGGGAAATCGGGGAAATCGGGGAATTCCCCTCGGCGGCAAGGGCGGGGGCGGTAGAACTGAGCATGCCAACAGTCAGTACGATGCCGACCGATGCGGCCAGCATGGATCTGCGTCGACGACTGCGATGGGGGGATATCGACCCCATAAGAGGAAACCTCTCGTCAGCTGGTGGATTGCCGTGCGGATATCGGCGAACGGGAACCTAACATCCGCGCACGACGTCTTTTCTGACGGATGGTCTTCCGCGTTGTGAGACACCTCACAACTGCGAGCTCTCCGTAGTCAAAGCGCTGGTCGGAGCGGCAGGACGCCCACGATCGGTGAGGGTGCATCAGGAGATTTGTACGGTAAAGAAGGGCAAAACACCCCCTCTCTTCGCACGCTGCGTGAGGTCGGGAGTGATCATCGATTCCCCCCCGTTCGTTGTATCCCGGCCGGGGCTCCGGACACCGATGGACCAGGTTCGCGAACGGACGTTAGGCTCCGCGCGAAAATCCCTGTTCAGCAGGCCTTCCGACGGAAGGTCTGCTTCGGCATGCCAGGAGGCAAGTCGTGTCGGTATCACCGGACGGATTCCACGCCAAACGGCGGTCACGAGGGAGACGGCGGCTGACCACCGCCGCGGTCCTCGTGCTGTCGATGCTGGCCGGCGTGGGACCTGCGCACGCGGCGGCGTGGAAGCCCCGCAATCCCACCCAATGGTCGCCTCGCGACCTCGACCGGACCCCGGCGGTCGGCGGCAGGAACGCCGCCCCGGTCAAGGCCGTCCCGCTCAAGGGCGACGGCGCACCGGCCTGGAAGGCCGGTGCGGTGGCGTGGCCGGGGGCGGTGGACGCCGAGGTCGACCTCGCGCCCAGGACCGCGACCCCGAAGAGCCTCAAGGAGTCCGCCTTCGCCGCGGCCCCGGCGGCCGTGCCGGCCGGTGGCCAGGCGGGTACCGCACCGGTGTGGGTGAGCTCGCCCGCCGTGGCGGCCGTCGCCGCCGCGCCGGAGGCCCTGCGCAGCGAGCGGGCGACGCCCGCCTCGCACAAGGTCCGGGTCACGGTCGCCGACCGGCCCGCCGCCGAGAAGGCGGGCGTCAACGGCCTGCTGCTGGCGGTGCGTCCGACGGCCGGCGGCAGTACGGGCTCCCCCGTCAAGGTGGACGTGGACGTGTCCTCGATCGAGGGTGCGTTCGGTGGTGACTGGCTGTCCCGGGCGCGTCTGGTGGCGCTGCCCGAGTGTGCGCTCACCACGCCCGAGCGGGCCGAGTGCCGCACCCAGACGCCCGTGGAGACGCGCCGCACCGCAGCTCGGCCCGGTCTGCTGAGCACCGACGTGGAGCTCGCGGGCGGGTCCGCACAGGCGGCCCCGGCGGCGGCGGAGCTCGGTGCCCGGTCCCTGTCGGCCGCCCCGTCGGGTGGCACGGTCCTGGCCGCGTCGGCCGCTCCGGGTGGTTCGGCGGGGACGTTCGCGGCGACCGGTCTGGCGCCGTCGGGGACGTGGAGCGTCGGTGGGAACACCGGCGGCTTCAACTGGTCCTACCCGATCGCGGTACCGGAGGGTCTGGGCGGCTCGAAGCCGAACGTGTCCCTGTCCTACAGCTCGCAGTCGGTCGACGGCCGGACCGCGGCGACGAACAACCAGTCGTCGTGGATCGGTGAGGGCTGGGAGTACACGCCCGGCTTCGTCGAGCGGCGCTTCAAGCCCTGCGCGAAGGACGGCCAGAGCGGCTCGGGCGAGCAGTGCCTGGCGGGCTGGAACGCCACCATCTCGCTGAACGGCCGCTCCTCGACCCTGGTACGCGACGACGCCACCGGCACCTGGCGACTGGAGGGCGACGACGCATCCCGCGTCGAACTGCTGACCGGCGCCACCAACGGCGACAACAACGGCGAGCACTGGAAGGTCACCACCACCGACGGCACCCAGTACTACTTCGGCCTGGGCCACAAACCCGGCGCTGCGGCGGGCGCCCCGGCCACCAACTCCGCCTGGACGACACCCGTCTACGGCAACAACCCGGGCGAGGACTGCAACAAGCCGACGTTCGAGGCGTCCTGGTGCGACCAGGCGTGGCGGTGGATGCTCGACTTCGTCGTCGACCCGCGCGGCGGCCTGATCTCCCACTGGTACGACAAGGAAACCAACCACTACCAGCGGGGCGTCTCCGCGCAGAACCCGTCCGGGACCCGGACCGCGTACGTGCGCGGCGGGAACCTCGCCCGGATCACCTACGGCTCCAAGCTCACCGACACCGACAGCGTGAAGCCCACCGGGCAGGTCGTGTTCGACGTCACGGAGCGCTGCCTGCCCGACGCCTCGTTCGACTGCGCGCCGAACAAGCTGAACACCGCCAACGCGAGCAAGTGGCCGGACGTCCCGTTCGACCAGAACTGCACCGCCACCGGCACCTGCGAGAACTACCAGGCCACGTTCTGGTCCACCAAACGCCTGACGAAGATCACCACCCAGGTCCTCAACGCCGGCTCCTACGCCGACGTCGACTCCTACGTCCTGGCACACGAGTACCCGGACCCGAAGGACCACACCGCCCCGGCCCTGTGGCTGAACTCGATCACCCACTCGGGCCACGACGGCGCCAACCGGATCGACCAGCCGGCCATCACCTTCACCGGCAAGTTCCTCAACAACCGCGTCGACTCCGGCAGCGACAACAAGCCCCCGCTGAACCGGCGGCGCGTCATCGGCGTGACCGCGGAAACCGGCAAGACCACCGAAGCCGTCTACGCCGACGCCGACTGCGCACCCGCCACCCTCCCCACCGCCCAGGACACCAACGGCAAACGCTGCTACCCGGTGTACTGGAACGCCGACGACAAGAGCCCGCTGCCCCCGACCCTGGACTGGTTCCACAAGTACGTGGTCTCCCAGGTCAACGAACGCGACCCGTTCGGCGGCTCACCCGCGCGCACCACCACCTACGAATACGTCGGCCCGGCCGCCTGGCACCGCGACGACGACGAGTACACCGAGACCGACCGCCGCACCTGGAACCAGTTCCGCGGCTACGAACAGGTCGTCACCCGCAGCGGCGTCGCGCCCGACCCGATCGGCAAGGCCGTCGCGTACTACCTGCGCGGCATGGACGGCGACGTCAAGGCCGACGGCAGCAAGCGCTCCGTCACCTACACCGACATCGGCGGTGCGAGTGTCAAGGACGCCAACCCGCTCGCGGGTTCGCTGCGCGAACGCCAGACCTACGCCTCCGACGGCGGCGCCCTGATCGCCCTCTCCAAGTCCGACCCCTGGCTGTCCACCGCCACCGCCACCCACAACCGCGGCACCACCCTGCCCGCCCTGACCGCACAGATGCTGCGCAACGGCTCCGGCAAGGACACCGCCCTGCGCTCCGACGGCACCTGGCAATCCACGTCCAAGACCGCGACGTTCGACACCCACGGCATGCCCGTCAAGGTCGTCGACCGCGCCGACGGCCTACCCGACCTGTGCGCCTCCACCCGATACGCCCGCAACACCACCACCTGGACACTCGACCGCGTCGCCGAAACCGTCCAGACCAAGGACGGCTGCGCCACGGTCAACGGCTCGGACCTCGTCGCGTCCGAGGCCAGCACGCTGGGCCGTAGCCGGGCGTTCTACGACGGCCAGGCGTTCGGGGTCCTCAACGGCCCGGGCGCGGTGACCCGCACCGAGGAACTCGACGGGTTCTCCGGCGGCCAGCCGGTGTTCTCGCTGGTCTCCACCGTGGGCTACGACGCCTACGGCCGGGTCACCACCAGCACCGATGCCGCCGCGGCGACGACGACCACCGCCTACGAACCGGCCGCGGGCGTCCAGCCCAGCACCGTCAAGGTCACCAACGCCAAGGGCTGGACCAGCACCACCACCTTCCACCCCACCCGCGAAGTGCCGGTCAAGTCCGTCGACCACAACGGCCGCACCTCCCAGCAGAACGTCGACGCCCTCGGCCGCACCACCGCCGCCTGGCAACCCGGCCGCACCCCCGGCACCGACCTCGCCGACACCCTGGTCGAGTACCGGCTCACCGGCACCGGCACCACCTCCGTCACCACCAGGAACCTGCGCGAGAGCGGCAGGGACTACACCGTCGGCGTCGTCATCCTCAACGCCTTCGGCGAGCAGATCCAGACACAGTCCACACCCGCGAACAACGCCGCGGGCGCCCGCATCGTCAGCGACACGTTCTACGACAGCCACGGCCAGGTGGTGAAGACCAACCAGCCCTACATCAACCGCACCGGCGAGCCCGGCACCACCCGGTTCGTCGCCAACGACAACGAGATCCCCGGCCAGAACGCCGCGTTCTACGACGGCCTCGGCCGCCCCGTGGTCCAGACGTTCTCCTCCAAGGCCATCGAGCAGTGGCGCTCCACCGTCTCCTACCCGGGCGTGGAGCGCACCGACGCCACCCCGCCCCAGGGCGGCACCGCCACCACGAGCCTCGTCGACGCCCGCGGACGCTCGACCGAACTGCGCCAGTACCACGGCGCCACCCCGCAGGGCGCCTACGACGCGACGAAGTACACCTACGACGTCGAGGGCAAACTCGGCCAGGTCACCGACGCCGCCGGCAACGCCTGGAAGTACGGCTACGACGTCCACGGCCGCCAGACCCGTTCCGAGGACCCCGACAAGGGCGTCATCACCACGGTCTACGACGCCGCCGACCGCCCCGTCTCCACCACCGACGCCCGCGGCGTCACCGTCGCGGTCAGCTACGACATCCTCGGCCGGCCGCTGTCGCGCAACCTCGGCAGCACCACCGGCACCCCGCTGGCCACCTACGAGTACGACACCCTCCTGCCCGGCCTGCCCACCGCCGCCACCAGCTGGTCCGCCGGCAAGGCCTACCGCCAGGAAGTCACCGAGTACGACACCGCCTACAACCCGGTCGCCACCAAGGTCACCGTCCCCGACGGCGAAGGCGCCCTGACCGGCACCTACACCTCCAACACCTACTACGACACGATCTCCGGCCTGCCCTTCCAGACGGACCTGCCCGAGGTCGGCGGCCTCCCGGCCGAGACCATCAACACCGGCCGCAACCCCAACGGCCTGCCGGTCTCCCTCGGCGGCCTCGACGACTACGTCAACTTCACCAACTACGACGAGCTCGGCCAGCTCCAGCGGATCACCTACGGAGACGTCCCCAAACAGGTCGCCCTCACCCACACCTACCAGCCCGGCACCGGCCGCGTCCTGCGCTCCTTCCTCGACAAGGAGGACGGCCAGACCTCCCTCGACATCACCGACTACACCTACACCCCCGCCGGTGACGTCACCTCCGTCTCCACCTGGCGCAACGACGGCCAGACCGACACCCAGTGCTTCACCTACGACCACCTCAAACGCCTGACCCAGGCGTGGACCGACACCGGCACCACCACCACCCGCCCCGGCCCCTCCGTCCCCGGAATCGGCGGCTGCACCAACACCACACCCAACCCCGCCACCAACGGCGGCCCCGCACCCTACCGCCAGTCGTTCACCTACGACGTCACGGGCAACCGCACCGCCACCACCGACCACGACCCCACCGGCGACACCGCCAAGGACGTCACCAGCACCCACACCTACCCCGCCCCCGGCCAACCCCGCCCCCACGCCCCCACCACCACCCAGACCAAAACCGGCAACGGGCCCACGGCCACCACCGGCTACACCTACGACCAGACCGGCAACACCCTCACCCGCCCCGACGAGGGCGGCAACACCCAGACCATGACCTGGGACCCCGACGGCCACCTCGCCACCGCCGCCACCAGCACCGGCACCTCCACCTACGTCTACGACGCCGATGGCAACCGCCTCCTGCGCCGCGACCCCGGCCGCACCACCCTCTACCTCGGCGGCACCGAACTCACCCTCAACACCACCACCGGCGACGTCACCGGCACCCGCTACTACCCCACCGCCGGCGGCCCCACCATCGTGCGGACCTCCGACAGCAGGCTCAGCTACGTCGCCTCCGACCACCACGGCACCGGAACGACGGCGATCGACGCCGCCACACTCACCGCGACCCGCCGCGCGTTCAAACCCTTCGGCGAGGAACGCGGCACCCAACCCGCCCCCGGCCAATGGCAGGGCGAGAAGGGCTTCGTCGGCGGCACCCAGGACAAGGCCACCGGCCTCACCCACCTCGGCGCCCGCGAATACGACCCCAAGAACGGACGCTTCCTGTCCGTCGACCCGGTCATCGACGCCGGCGACCCCCAACAGCTCCAGGGCTACCTCTACGCCAACAACAGCCCCCTCACCTACACCGACCCCACCGGCCTGTGGTGGGGCTCCAGCATCGTCAAGAAGGCCGCCAACGCCGTCAGCAAGACCGTCGACGTCGTCAAGGAGAACTACAACACCATCTCCAACATCGGCCACACCGTCCTCGACGTGGCCGGCATGATCCCCGTCATCGGCGACGCCTGCGACATCATCAACGGCGTCTGGTACGCCGCCGAAGGCGACTGGAAGAACGCCGCACTCTCCCTCGTCGCCGTCGTCCCCGTCATCGGCAGCGCCGCCACCGCCGCCCGCATCGCCTCCAAAGTCGCCAACGCCGTCGACACCGTCACCGACGCCGCCAAAGCCATCGAACGCGGCAGCGCGGCCAAGGGCATCGCACGAGGCGAAGGCGCGACGCGAGGCGCCTCGAAGTCCACGTCGTCGTCGGCGAGCCGACCCCGTGCCACGAGTGCCGGAAAGGCTGGACCTGCACCGGGAAGCGCCAAGGCGAGTGGTGGAAAGACACCTGCTCGCAGCGGCGGTGTGGCAAACAATCAGGCCCGGGCCGAGGCGGGGCCCGGCAAGGGAAACGCTGCGGTATGGAACCAGCGGGGCCGCCCAGACGGGCAGAAGGTCATCGCCGGTCATGGAGGCTATGTCCCGCGATCGGGAGACCTGGTGGTACCGAAGGGCACCACGCTGAAGTTCTACGTGGCCGATGGTGAAGAGCTCAAGCAGATCGATGCCCTGAACGTCGAACTCGGACGGTTCCCGCACCCCAAGGTCGCACAGGTGGTCAAGCCCGGAAAGACGGTTGCGGACTACACTGTGTTTCCCGGTGAGAAGTTGGAGATGTCCGTGAAATCGATCACGGTGAGTGATGCGATGCGCCTCAGTGAAATTCTGGAGGAGAACATGGGAGTGGTGCACATCGCTATCTGCAGGGGCTGGCTGTGACCTACTACTCCGACGGTTCACCGTACGAGTACGACGAACCGTCGGAGGGCATGGTGAACGTGGGATGGTTGGACGGCTCCCACGAGTACAGCGAGGGTGACGTGCCGGACGACGTCGTGGACGGTCTGCTGAGACTGGCCATCAATCCGGTAAACCTCACGCGCGGCTTTCACACCTGCGATCTGTGCAACCGGTTCTACCTGAAGGTACAGAACCCGCACTCCGCCTCCGGTACAACCCTGCTGGGCACGGCCGAGATCCATGTCCGAGGAGACGCGAACACCGTCTTCGCGGCGCCGGACTTGGTGATTCACTACATCCTTGATCACGGTTACTCCCCACCGTTGCCGTTCCAGACGGCGGTGCTCGCGCTCTACGCTCCGAACGTGTGACCAACCCCAGTCACTGGTGCGAGGCCCACCCCCACAGGTGGGGGTGGGCCTCGCACCGTTCTCACCCCAGCGGGAGTGGGGGACCGGGGTGGGGGGTGGGGTGGACCGGGGGCCCGGGTGGGAATGGCACCTGGGGGCTGCGGGAGCGGCTCGGGCCGGTGGGAGGATGGCGCCGACGACGACGGTCGCCACGCACTCGGTGAAGGCCCGGGGGGCGCCGTCCGCAGGGAAGGCCGCACCACATGGCGACGTACCGACCGATCGTTCCGCTCCCCCGGGGCGAGGACGGCCCGCTCTGGACGCGCAACGACGCGCTGCTCGCCGTCGGGGCGACCTCGATGGACCTGCTCGGCTACGCGCTCGGCGCCGCCGAGGGCCTGCCCGTCACCCCCCTGGGGCTGCTGCTCGCCGTCGTCGCGGGCCTCCCCCTGCTCGGCCACCGTCGCCGCCCGACCGTCGTGCTGGTCTGCGTCCTGGCCGTCAGCCTGCTGCAGAGCCTGACCGCGCCGATGGCGCACCACTTCAACAGCACCGTCGCGGTCGCCCTGTTCCAGGCCACCCGCGTCGGGCGTGCCTCCGTGACGGTGCCCGGCGCCTTGGCCGCGATCGTCATCCCGCTGGTCGGCCTGGGGCGGACGATGCCCCCGCCGGTCATGGACATCGGTGGTGTCTCGGTCGCGGTCGCCCTGGTCGTCGGCTCGGCCCTCGCGGTCGGCCGCTGGCAGCGCGAGATGGCGATCAAGCGGACCCTGCTGGCGGAGCGCGCGGTGGCGGACGAGCGCCGTCGCATCGCGCGGGAGCTGCACGACATCGTGGCGCACCACATCACCACCATGCAGCTGATGGCCGGCGGCGCGCGGGCCAACCTCGGCCGCGACACCGAGGTCGTGCGCGAGGCCCTCGTCTCGCTGGAGGGCTCCGGACGGATGGCCCTGCGCGAGATGCGCCAACTGCTCGACGTCCTGCGCGCCGGGGACGAGCCCGAGGAGGCCACCGGCTCACCCGCCGCCCCGCAGCCCGGGATCGCCGACCTGCGGCGGCTCGTCGAGGACTCGGAGCGCGCGGGCCTGCCCGCCGAGCTGGCCGTGCACGGCGAGGAGCGCCCGCTGCCGCCGAGCGTCGCCCTGACGGTGTACCGGATCGTGCAGGAGTCGCTGACCAACGCCCGCAAGCACGCGGGCCCGGCGCGGGCCCGTGTCCGGCTGACGTACCACCCGGACCGGGTGAGCGTCGAGGTGCGGGACAACGGAGCGGGGGTCCCGGTCGGTGCCGGGGTCGGTGCGGGGGTCTCGCTCGGTGCGGGCGAGCCGGCGGGGGCGAGGGGGTCGGACGGCTACCGCAGCGGGTACGGGCTGACCGGCATGCGCGAGCGCGTCGCCCTGCACGGCGGCAGCCTGACGGCCGGCGGCCTCGACGGCGGCGGGTTCCGGGTGGCGGCCGGTCTGCCGCTTCCACCGCTCGACTGAGCCGGGAGGCGCGGGCCTCGGGCAGAGACCGGGCCCGGGGCAAAGGCCGGGCCCGCGGCAAAGGCCGGGCCCGGGGGCGGCGTCGCCCCCGGGCCCGGCGGGTGTGTCAGCGGCACAGGGCGGAGTCCACCAGGGCGTCCGCGTGCTGGTCGACCACGTGGGTCGGGAGGACGGTCACCGCGATGCTGACGGCCCGGCCGTCCTCGGTCACACCGCCGCCCGTCCGGTAGCCCGGGATCGTCCCGCCGTGGCCCCAGGCCACGCCGCCGCAGGACAGCGGCGTGCTGATCAGGCCCAGCCCGTAGCCGACGCCCGCGCCGACCTCGGGGGCCGGCACCGTGGTCCGCATCTGGGCCAGCAGCTCGGGCTTGAGGAGCCGGCCGCCGATCAGCCCGCTGAAGAACCGGTTGAGGTCGCCGGGGGTGGAGACCATCGCGCCCGCGGCCCATCCCCAGGAGGGGTCCAGCTCGGTGTAGTCGCGCAGCGGCCCGTCCTCGGTCGCCCGGGCGTAGCCCTTGGGGTGGGGCTCGTGGATGGTCCGGTCCCCCGGGGCGGGGAAGTAGGTGTGGCGCAGCCCGAGACGGTCGACGACGCGTCGGTTGATCTCCTCGCCGAGGGGCCGGCCGGTGATCTTCTGGATGATCAGGCCCGCCAGCAGGTAGTTGGTGTTGTTGTACTCCCACTTCGTGCCCGGCGCGAAGTGGGCCTTCTGGGCGAGGGCCCGGTCGAGCAGCTCGCGGGGCTCGGAGTAGTAGTCCTTGTGCGAGAGGGCGAAGTCGCGGTCCACGTACTCGGGGAGGCCGCTGGTGTGCTGGAGCAGCTGACGGACGGTGATGTTCCGCCCGTCGAAGCCGTCGCCGCGTACCAGGCCCGGCAGGTAGGTGTCGACGAACGCGTCGAGCTCGACCTTGCCCTCGCCGACCAGTTGGAGCACGACCACGGCGGTGAAGGTCTTGGTGTTGCTGCCTATCCGCACCTGCCCGTCGACGGGCACCTTCGTGCGGGTGGCGAGGTCGCCGACGCCGGCGGTGTAGTTGCGGGTGCGCCCGTCGCGGCCCTTGACCGCCGCCAGCACGCCCGGCACGCCGTCCTCGCGCACCAGGCGGTCCAGGCCCTTCTGGACGGTGTCCGGCCGGGCGGCGGCCGTGACGTTCTCGGGGGTGGCCGTCGGGGACGGGGACGTCGCGAACGCCGGCTGGACCAGCGCGCCCGCCGTCACGGCCGCAACGGCCACGGCGACCGCCGCCGCCGTCCTGCGGCGACCGCCCGGACGCTGCCGGAGGGAACTGGACCGGTGCGCTGCATGCTCGTTCACGGAAGGGACTCCTGTGGTGAGGGGCTCTCCGGGGGATTCCCCGGCCGGTCTCCAGAGGACCATGCGGCGCCCCACCGATTCGTCCACGCCCAGAACGACCCCGACACCGGGAGCCGGGTCCGGGCCGCCCCTTTCCCGGGACCGTGCTCCCGGTCCCGCGGTCCGTCCGGCACGGCTCGCGGGCGGTCTACGGGACGGACTGCGGGACGGACTGGGGGCGGTTCCCGGGGCGGTCGTGCCCCGGGAACCGCCCGGGCCGTCAGCGCAGTGCGGCGCCGTAGACGTGCTCGACCTTCATCACCATCAGCACCCGCCGGTCGGCGACCATCACCGCCCGGTACTCGTCCCAGTCCGGGTGCTCGCCGGAGGCCCGGCGGTAGTAGTCGACCAGTGCCTCCGCCTCGGGCCCGTGCGGATCGCTCCCCGGTCCGGTGAGTGTCACCGTCCCCTCGGCGGTGGCCCAGGCCATGCCGTCCGCCCTGGTCACCTCCAGTGCGGCGCGCGGGTCCCGGCGCAGGTTGGCCGTCTTGGCGCGTCCCTCCGTCATCGACACGTACAGCAGCTCCGCCTCCCGGTCGTAGAAGGGCATCACGGGCGACAGCTGCGGGCGTCCGTCGGACTTGACGGTCGCCAGCACGCCGAGCCTGCTCACCGCGAGCAGGGCGCGCGGGTCGAACGGTGCCGCCGTCATGCCCGGCCCCCGTTCCGGGCCGGGCCGGTCGTCCCGGTCGTCCCGGCGTGTGCGGTGTGGCGGGTGCGTTCGGGGTGGTGGGTGCGCCCGGAGTACTCGGCGTGCTCGATGGTCATGGCAGAATCGTGGACCTTCATACCGGTGTGAAGGTCAAGGGGGAAACGCAGGTGCTGATCGGGGAGTTGAGCCGGCGGACCGGGGTCCACGCCCACCAGCTGCGCTACTACGAGGCGCAGGGCATGCTGCGGCCCGGCCGCGGGCCCAACGGCTACCGCGAGTACGCGGAGGCCGACGTGCTGACCGTCACCCAGATCAGACGGCTGCTCGCCGCCGGGCTGTCCTCGCAGGACATCGCGTACCTGCTGCCCTGCGCCGTGGGCGCCGTCCCCGACTTCGAGCCGTGCCCCGAGCTGCTGGACACCCTGCGTGCGCGTCTGCGCGGGCTGGACGACCACATCGACACCCTCACCCGCTCCCGCCAGGCGCTCCGCGCCTACGTGGAGGCCACGGAGCGCCAGGTGTCGGGGCACGAGCGGGGCGGCGACCGCCGGTCCGCCGCCGCGTGAGGCCGGGCGGCCTGACGGTCAGTCGGCCGCGTGGACCAGCGTTCCGCCGACGTACGTCCGCAGGACCCGGGCCCGGGCGATCTCCTCGGCCGGGGCCGTGAAGACGTCCCGGTCGAGGACCACCAGGTCGGCGAGGTGGCCGGCCCGCAGGGTGCCCGCGTCGTCGAGGCCGTTCACGTGGGCCGCGCCGGCCGTGTAGGCGGCGATCGCGGAGGCGAGGTCGAGCCGCTGCTCGGGGAGGAAGACCCGGCCGTCGGTCGCCTCCGGCTCCATCCGGTTGACGGCCACGTGGATCCCGGCGATCGGGTCCGGGCTGCTCACCGGCCAGTCGCTGCCCGCCGCGAGGGTGGCGCCGGCCCGCTGCAGCGCGCCGAACGGGTACTGCCAGGCGGCGCGTTCGGGGCCGAGGAACGGGATGGTCAGCTCGTCCATCTGCGGTTCGTGGGCGGCCCAGAGCGGCTGGATGTTGGCGATCGCGCCGACCCGCGCGAAGCGGGGCAGGTCGTCCGGGTGGACGACCTGGAGGTGGGCGAGGTGGTGCCGGGTGCCCCGCCACCCGTTGGCGGCGCGGGCGGCCTCGACGGCGTCGAGCGCCTCGCGCACCGCGCGGTCGCCGAGTGCGTGGAAGTGCACCTGGAAGTCGTGCGCGTCCAGTTCGGTGACGTAGGAGCGCAGCGCGACGGGATCGACGAAGCTCAGGCCGCTGTTGCCGGTGGCGCAGCCGCAGCCGTCGAAGTAGGGGCTGGTCATGGCGGCGGTGAAGTTCTCCGCGATGCCGTCCTGCATGATCTTGACGGCGGGGGCGCGGAACCGCCCCACGGTCAGCTCCTCGCGGTGGGCGACGAGCCCGGGGATCTGCTCGGCGCCCCGGTCGCGTTCCCACCAGAGCGCGCCGGTGACCCGCGCGGTCAGCGAGCCGTCACGGGCGGCGGTGAGGTAGGCGTCGGACGGGTCGGGCTGGCCGTTGAAGGCGCCGAGCAGCGCGTCCTGCCAGCCGGTGATGCCGAGGGAGTGCAGCAGCCGCTGCGCCCGCAGCAGGCCGGCCAGCCGGTCGGCGGCGGTCTGGGCCGGGACGAGGCGGGCGACCAGCCCGGTGGCGCCCTCCTGGAGGACGCCGGTCGGGGTGCCGTCGGCGTCGCGCTCGATCCGGCCGTCGGCCGGGTCCGGCGAGTTCCGGTCGAGGCCGGCCAGTTCGAGGGCCCGGCTGTTGACCCAGGCGCCGTGGTGGTCCCGGTTGAGCAGGTACACCGGCCGGTCGGGGACGACGGAGTCGAGGAGCCGCCGGTCGGGCAGACCGCCCTCGAAGCTCTCCAGGGACCAGCCGCTGCCGGTGATCCAGGGCCGGTCGGGGTGGGCGTCGGCGTACTCGCGCACCCTCCGCAGGTACTCCTCGACGCCCAGGGTGCCGGTCAGGTCGCAGTCGGCGAGCTCCTGGCCGCCGTGGACGGCGTGGATGTGCGCGTCCTGGAACCCGGGGAGCAGCAGTCGGCCGGTCAGGTCGACCACCTCCGTCCCCGGTCCGACCAGCTCCCGCACCTCGTCGTGGCCGACGGCCGTGATGCGCTCGCCGGTGACGGCGAGGCTGGTCGCACGGGTGCGGGCCGGGTCCCCGGTGTGGACGGGGCCGTGGGTGAAGAGCAGATCGGCCTTGGTCATGGGTGGTGCTCCAAGTCTGTGTCGTGACGGGTCGGGGGGGGTTGCCCGGCCGGGGGTGGGGCAGGGTGCCCTGGGCACGGTTGCTCCGCGGGCCGCCGCAGGGCGCCGGGCGGGTCAGCCGGCGTTGCCGCGGGCGGCGGCGTTCCCTGACGTGGTGGCGTTGCCGTGGGTGGTGGCACTGCCGGACGGGCCGTCGCCGGACGGGCCGGTGGGGCCGTCGGCTGCGGCGGCGTCGGCGGCGTGGGGGAAGAAGTACGGCGATCGGCGGTACCAGCGGGCCCACGCGGCGGCCACCAGCCCGGTGACGATCATCAGCGCGGGCACCATCAGGTTGAACCAGCCGTTGTCGGCGGCCAGTTCGAAGTGGTCCGTGGAGACGTAGAACGTCCGGACGAGGTACCCGCCGACGGCCAGCAGGACGATCGCGCCCACCACCGGCGCCACGACGGCGCGCAGCCCCTCCAGCGGTGCGGTCCGCAGCAGGTGCCGGAAGCGGACGGCGGCGGCGATCGCCGTGAGCGCGTAGTAGAGCGCCACGACGATGCCGATCGCGTTGACGGCGGCCGAGATCAGGTCGTTGACGACCGGGATGGACACCGACAGCAGCGCGAGCACGACGGCGATCGCGGTGATCAGGAGGGTGGCGGCGGCCGGGGTCCCGTACCTGGGGTGCAGCCGCATCCAGACCGGGCCGAGCGTGCCGTCGCGGCCCATCGCGTACATCCCGCGGGCGGTCGGGATCACGGAGGCCTGGAGCGAGGCGACCGCCGAGAAGGTGAGGGCGATCAGCGGGAGCGCGGCCAACGGCTGGTCGGCGAGCTTCGCACCGAAGTACGTCAGGCCCTGGGCGCCGTTGTCGGCCAGCTCGTCGAGCGGGAGCACCCGCTGGAAGGCGGTGCCGGCGAGCAGGAACAGCGTCAGCATCATGGCCAGCGCGATGAACCCGGCGCGGGACGCCTCGCGCGGGTGGCGGACCTCCTCGCCGACGCTGAAGACCGACTCGAAGCCCCAGTAGCAGAACACGGCGAGCACCATGCCCTGGGCGAGCGCCTCGGGGGACGGGATGTCGAAGGGGTTGAACCACTGGAGCGAGAACGGCTGGTCCCCCGCGAACAGGCCGTAGCCGCAGAAGGCGAGCAGCACCGCGTACTCGAAGACCAGCAGGTACTTCTGGAGCCGGGCCGCGAGGTCGAGCCCGCGTACCGCGACCAGTGCGGCGCCGATCAGGACGGTCAGGCCGATCAGGGTGCACTGGAGGGTGGACTCGGGGTCGAGCCGCAGCCCCGCCACGCTGCGCACGCCGGCCTGGTCGGCCAGCTGGACGAGCGCCGAGCCGGTCACCGTCGTGGTGTACGCCATGAAGACGACGGTGCCGAGGGCGCTGACCCAGCCGGACAGGAAGCCCAGCCAGGGGTTGAGGGTGCGGCCGATCCAGCTGTAGCTGCTCCCCGCGTCGGGTTCGACCCGGTTGAGCCGTCCGTAGGCGCCGGCGATGCAGAGCACCGGGAGGAAGGCCAGCAGCATGATGGCCGGCAGGTGGAGGCCGACCACGCCGGCGGTCAGACCGAGTCCGATGCCGATGCTCGTGGTGGCCGCGGTACAGGTCGCCGCGATGGTGACGCTGCCACCGATACCGATGGAGCGGCGCATGGCCGCGGGCGCGCCGGGGGCTCCGGGTCCGCCGGGGGTACCGGCGGCACCGGCGGCACCGGGAGCTCCAGTCGCGCCGGGTGCGCCGAATCTCGGACCGTTACCCGTGTCCTTGGACGTACCGGCCAAAGGATCACCGCCTTGCTCGTGGGGGGGGTCGGCCGAACGGCCGGTTGGCGAGCCATGAAACCGCTGGGCCCGTTCACACGTCAATGCCGTTGTCATAAGCTCCCGCCATGGCCGAGCGAGTAGTCCCGGAGCCGCACCGGCGGCGCAGACGACCCACCAAGCAGGGCGTCGTCCTGTCCGAACAGTTGATCGTCGACACCACGTTGCGGCTGGTCGGCAGCCACGGCGCCGAGGCGCTCACCGTCCGGCGCCTGGGCGCCGCCCTCGGCGCCGATCCGAGCGCGATCTACCGGTACTTCCACAGCACCGACGACCTGCTGCTGGCCCTCGCCGACGAGTTCGTCGGCCGTGCCCAGAAGGGCTGGCGGCCCACCGGCGACTGGCGCGCCGATCTGCGCGAGATCGGTCTGCGCCTGCACGCCGCCTACCAGACCCACCCGCAGGCCGCGATACTCGCCGCCCACCGGACCACCGGGCGCGAGCACGAGATGCGGGCCGTCGAGCGGATCCTCGGCGTGCTGCGCGGCGCCGGCTTCCCGGACGTCGAGGCCGTCCGGATCTACCACGCCTTCGTCGACCAGGGCCTCGCGTTCGCGGCCCTCGACGCCGCGGCGCTCGCCCTGCCGCCCGCGGCCCAGGCCGCCGACCTGGAGGTCTGGCAGGCGCGGTACGGCCGGCTGGACGCCTCCACCCACCCGAACATCGCCGCGACCGCGGGCCTGCTGGCCCAGGACATGCGGCGCAGCGGGTACCCGTTCGCGCTGGAGCTGCTCCTGGAGGCGGCGGCGGCCCGGCTGGCGGCGACCGACGGGAACGCCGCGACGGGCGGGAAGACGGGCGGTGGCGCCGAGCGCGGACGGTGACGGCGGCCCGAGCGGCGGCGGCCAGGCGCCCCGCGTCGGGCCACTGCCCGTTCCCGCAGGTGGTCGGCGGGCGGCACCGGCCGGGTGCCCGGTCGGTGCGGAGCCCCGAAATCCGGTGGGGAGCCGCCGCCGTCTCGGATAGGTTTCCCTCGCCGAGGCGTCGAGCCACCGGGACGAGGACGGCTACCCCCGCGACGGCTGCCCCCGGCGACGGCGGCCCGCGTGGACGACGGACCGGTGACAGGCCCGCGGACCGACGAAGGGGAGAGCCGTGTCCGAGACCGACGAGGCGATACACGAGCTGCTGGTGGACTCCGCGCAGTTGCCCCCGGGCGGCCGGGTGGCGGATCTGGGCTGCGGGCGAGGTCCCACGCTCGCGGCCTTCGCCCGCCGGCTGCCCTCCGCCCGCCTGATCGGGTTCGACGTGTCGACGGCCGACGTCGAGGCCGCCCGGACGCTGTTGGCCGACCACCCCGGCGGCGCCGAGCTGCGGGTGACCGACCTGTCCGGCCCGCTCCCCCTGGCGGACGACAGCGTCGACGCGGTGGTCTCCTACAACGTCCTGGAGTGCCTCGCGGACCCGGCCGCGCTCCTTCGCGAGGTGGCGCGGGTGCTGCGCCCGGGAGGACGCGCCGTGGTGGCCCACGTCGACTTCGACTCACTGATGGTCGCGGGCGCGCCCCGGGAGCTGGACCGCCGCGTCTGCCACGCGTTCACCGACGACCAGCAGCCGTGGATGTCGCACGTCGACGGCCGGATCGGGCGGAAGCTCCCCGGCCTGCTCGGGACTTCGCCGCTGGTGGTCGAGGACGTGGTCCCCCTGGTGACCACCTCGACCGTGCTGGAGGGCCACGCCGCCCGCCGCATCGGCCACATCCGCGAGGCGGTGTCCGGCGCCGCGGCCACGGGGCGCGGGCCGGTCTCCGCCCAGGAGGTCGCGGACTGGGACGCGGCCGTCCGCCTGGCGGCCGCCGAGGGCAGGTTCTTCTTCGCCGAGACGGCGGTCACCGTCATCGCCCGGGCCGTCGCCTGACGCGCACGCGCAACCGGGTGCCGGGGGGGCGATCCCGTGGTGGCGGGCCGTGGCCGTGGCCGTGGCCGTGCCCCGTGCCCGCGGCCCGCGGCCCGCGGCCCGCGGCCTGCGGCCCGGGGTCGGTCAGGGCGTGGACGCCGCGCGTTCCGCCCCGTGCCCGGCGGGTGCCGCGGCCCCGTCGGCCCCGTCGGTCGCCCCGGCCGCCCCGATGGGCGGCAGCGGCAGGTCGGCGACCACGGCGAAGCCTCCGTCAGCCTGCGGGCCCACCGTGAGGGTGCCCCCGTGCAGGGTGACGCGCTCGCGCATGCCCACCAGGCCGTAGCCGCCCGAGCCCGCCGCCCGGACGCCGTCCTGCGGCAGCACGCCCCAGCCGTCGTCCCGCACCTCGACGGTGATCCCGTCCTCGCGGTACGTCAGCCGGACGGTCGCGCGGGCCGGCCCCGCGTACTTGCGGGTGTTGGTGAGGGCTTCCTGGACGACCCGGAACACCGTGAGGCCGACGGTCGGCGGCAGCGGACGCCGCGGCCCGCGGACGTCGAGCGCGGTCGGCAGTCCGGCGAGGCGGGACTCGTCCAGCAGACGGTCGAGGTCGTCGACGCCGGGCTGGGGCAGCGACGGCGCGGTCTCCGGCTCGTCGTCGGCGCGCAGGACGTCGAGCAGTTGGCGCATCTCGCGCAGGGCCATCCGTCCGGAGCCCTCCAGCGAGACGAGGGCCTCGCGCACGACCTCGGTGTCGCGGCCGAGGTTGGCCCGGGCGCCGCCGGCCATCAGCTGCATGGTGGTGATGTGGTGCGCCACGATGTCGTGCAGCTCCCGCGCGATGCGACGGCGCTCGTCCGCCACCGCGCGCTCCGCCAGCAGGGTCCGCTTGATCGCCATCTCACGCTGCCAGCGGTCGACCACCATGGCGGCGCCGACGACCATCAGGGTGCTGAGGACCGGGGAGAGGGCGTCCTGCCAGAGCGGCCACCGGCCGGGATTCTGGCTCAGCAGCGTGACCGACACCGTCGCGACGGCCGCGACGGCCGTCCCCCGGCCGGAGTGGGCCCGGGCCGCCGAGTACAGGGCGACCACGAGGACGGCACCGAGGTGCGGGGGCAGCGGAAGGACCAGGGAGGCGATCCCGTCGAGTGCCAGGACGGCGGCCAGCGCCGTCGCCGGGTGACGGCGCCGCGCGAGCAGCGGCAGGCCAGCCGCCCCGACGAGGAGGAGTCCGGCCGGGCTCACCTGGTACCGGCCGTCGAGGCCGGAGAGGAACGCGTAGCTGAGCAGGTTCATCGCGCAGGCGCCGACGGCCACGAGCGCGTCGCTACGGGACCACGGCGGCCCGGCGCCGTCGGTGTGCAGCGGCTCCCGGGCGTCTTCGGACCCGGTGTGTCGACTCATGGACATGTCTGTTCCCCTTGCGTCCGGCCTCCCGGCCACTCCCGGGACAGGGTTGCACAGCAGGCCGCGACGGCCGCACCGGCGGCGAGCGGCGCACGGACCTGCCCCCGGGAACGGTCCCGGCGCAGCGGCGCCGGTCCACCCGGCGGGGGCCGCGGCCCGCCTCCCGGCTCCGTACGGGGCGCGGTACGGGTCGCCGTACGGGCGTACGGGTGGAGGGCCGAACTCCTCGCCGGGACCGGCGAGGTGGCCGTGGACGGAGACCGCGAGGTGGGACGCGAGCTTGCGCATGCGCCGCTCTCGGGTGCAGTACTCTGAGCGAATCGGTCAGGCCGTAGTACTTCAACCGGAGTGGTGTCCATGGCGCGCAGGAACGACGAGCGACGAGCCGCCCTCGTCGACGCCGCGATCGAGGTTCTGGCCAGGGAAGGAGCGCGCGGGCTGACCTTCCGGGCGGTCGACACCGAGGCCGCCGTCCCGGTCGGCACCGCGTCCAACTACTTCGCCAACCGCGACGACCTGCTCACGCAGGCCAGCGCCCGGGTCTACGAACGCCTCCGCCCCGACGAGTCGGAGATCACCCGCCGGCAGACGGGCGTGACGGACCGGGAGTCGTACGCCGCGTCGATGCACGAACTCGTCGACCGGGTCAGCTCGTTCCGCACCGGCTACCTGGCGCTGCTCGAACTGCGACTCGAAGCGACCCGGCGCCCCGACCTGCGCGCGGTCCTGACCGAGCGGGTCCGCGCCGATCTCGACGCCAACGTCGCCTTCCACCTCGCCTCGGGCCTGCCCGGCGACGAGACCACCGTCCGGTTGCTCTACCTGGCGTTCAACTGGCTGATCGTGGAGCAGCTCACCCTCCCCGACGTCCTCTCGGAGGCCGAGCGCCACGCACTCGTCAACGCCGCGGTCGACCGCCTCGTGACGCCCTGACCTACGCGGATCCGTCGCGGATCCGCACCGGCGCCCGGGACGGCCGCGCCCGGCCCTGTCGGTGCGCCGGGTCGGACCGCCAGGGTCGGTCGCATGCGACGGCGAGGGCACGTCCCGGATCCGACCCCGGCCCCGGCACTGCCCGAACTGCCGGAGAACCGCGCCCTGTTGGACTACTTCCGCGAGCGTTCGACCCTGCCGCGCGGCCCGAACGACCTCACCCTGGGCAACCGGCAGCTGCATGCGCACCCCGACCTCTGCGACCGACTCTCCCGCCTGGTGCCGCGCCACCCCGTGGAGTCCGCCTACGGCGTGCCCGTCCTCGCCTTCGAGGGCGTGGCCGCCGTCGTGGCGTGCGGCACGGACATCCTTCCGTTCCGCCGGTGGCAGCGGAACGGCACCTGGCATCAGGTCTTCACCCGGCTGCAGTCCTTGGCCGACGCGAAGGGGAGGATCACGTGGGACCTGAGCGTCGACTCCACGGTCTGTCGTGCTCATCAGCATGCGGCTGGGGCCCGCAGGCAGGGCGAGCTGCAGAAGGAACCGCCAGGCGGTGTGTTCACCGAACCCGAGGATCACGGACTGGGTCGCTCACGCGGCGGGTTCACCACCAAGTTGCACCTGACCGTCGAGCAGGGTCAGAAACCCATGTCGATCGTGATCACGGCCGGGCAGCGCGGCGACTCCCCGCAGTTCGAACCCGTGTTGGACAAGGCCCGCGTGCCCCGCATCGGTCCGGGACGGCCACGCGTCCGCCCCAACCGCGTGCGGGCCGACAAGGCCTACGCCTCCCGCCAGCCCTGTCGATCGTGAGCCCAGTCCATCATCACCTTGGCGGTCGACTCCTCTGGGCCGAACACTTCATGGAGCCTTGGAACGTGGGCCTGGTAGTGCTTGTCTGCACTGTCTTCGCGGTACTCGACCTGGTAACAGCAGGTCGTGCAGAACCTCCTCGGTTGGATCGTCCACGGTACGACCGCCCGCTTCAACTACACGCGGCACTGGCTTTAGCATGCACGCGACTGTACCGACCCATGGGACTCAACTGCCCAGCCGTCCACAACCTCCCGAGGCAGAACACCTGGCCCGATGACGAGGCTGGCCGCGCCGCCCACCTTCCAGGAGAGGAAGCTGCGATCCTTGCCCAGGCGGACGAGCTCAACGCCCACATCGCTCGGTTCCTCGAACACTACGGGTAGGCTCGTAGGTATGGGAATTGACTGGGAGAACATACTCGGCGCAAGCGGTGACGGCCTCGACGATGCCTACGACAGCGCGGTCTCCGCGGCCATCTACAGCGATGACCCGGTGGAGGACCGTCGGCCACTCCCAGTCGGCGAAGAGCACGACGACACAGACGGCTTGCGCTGAACTGAGGAAACGCCCCGGCAAGCCGCGACGTTTCGCCGTCAGGTCAGGGGTCAGTCAAGAGGCGGCCGAGCTCAACTCTGCGGCTCGATCGCCGCCTTCACCGAACTCGTCATCCCCGGCAACGGCACAGGTGACGGCCAGCACTGCGGCACGGGGGTGCTGCCCGAGCACCGAGGTCACGGCCTCGGCCGATGGATGAAGACCGAGTCGATCCGACAGGCCCACAGGGACTATCCGGACCTCGGTGACCTCCTGGCCGACACCGCCGACAGCAACGCGCACATGCGACGGGTCCACGACGGTCTCGGCTACACACCCACGCACACGACACACCAGTATCAGCTCGACCTTTAGCAGAGAGCGGACGGGCCGGACCGGGACATCACCCCGTCCGGCCTGTCCGTGCTTTCGATACACGCCCTAGTCGCACTGCTGCGCGAAGCCCTGGTCCACGCCCGCGACCTCAGCAGGAACGGGCCCGGAGGTGACACCGGACGCACGGGGCGTGGCCGCACCGGCCGTCAAGGCCCCGCAGGACGGGGCCCGGTGAGCGGGGCCCGGTGAGCGGGCCCGGGCGGGTCAGCCGACGACCGGGTCGTCGAGCACCTCGACGAGGACCCGGGCCTGGAGCCCCCCGGAGTCGGGGCCGGACAGACCGGCCGTCGTCGCCAACGCCTTCCACAGCGCCCACCCGCGTGCCCGCCGCCAGGTGTCGTCGGGAAGGCCGACGGCCTCCCGGAACGCCTTCCGCTCGTCGCCGGTGAAGTACGTCCAGGCCATGACGAGGTCGCACGCCGGGTCGCCGGTACCGCAGGTGCCGAAGTCGATGACCGCGGAGAGCCCTCCGTCGACGGCGAGGAGGTTGCCGGGGGCGACATCGCCGTGGAACCACACCGGGGACGACGGCCAGGCCGTGGTCAGGGCGCCCGCCCAGACCGCCCGGCAGGCGGCGACGTCGACGGAGTCCCGCAGCACGTGGAGGGCGTTCTCCACCTGGTCGGCGTAGACGCTGGGATGGCAGCCCCGGAAGAACGAGTGGCGGCCGGCCGCGGGGCCGTAGACCGCCGGGACGTCGCGGAGTTCGGTCAGGAACGCGCCCAGGTCGGCGGCCAGCCGGGTGCGGTCGACGGCGTCGGCGGCCCCCGGCGCCCCGGCGTCGTCGACGGTGCCGCCCGGCAGCCAGCGCCGCACCGACCACGAGAAGGGGTAGCCCTCCCCCGGACGGCCGGTGGCGACCGGCTCCGGCACGGGCGTCGACAGGTGCTCCGCCAGGAGCGGGAGGCAGCAGTCCTCCTTCTCGACGCCGGCGACGTAGCCCTCGGCACTGGGCAGGCGGACGACCAGGTCGTCGCCCAGCCGGAAGGTGCGGTTGTCCCAGCCCTGACGGGCGACCGGCCGGACCGGAAGGCCGCCCCACTCGGGGAACTGCTCGGAGACCAGCGCACGGACGAGTTCGGCGGAGATTTCGACGGAGATGTCGGTCACGGGCGAAGTCTGTGCCCGGCCTTCCGTGCACCGCAAGCGAGTTACCGGCCGATACTCCGGTCCCGCCGGTCGGGGAACCGTGCTGGCGTCCCGTCAGATCACTTCGGGCCGGCCGGACCTACCGAGCCGCCGAGCGACTTCGGGGCCGGGGGCCGCCGCCCGGGGGCGTCAGGCGTCCGGGGGCGTCAGGCGTCCGGGGGCGTCAGGCGTCCGGGGGCGTCAGGCGTCCGGATCGGCGCCCTGCTGGACCTGCTTGATCCGCTCCGCCTGGAGCGTGGCGAACTGCTGGAGCGTCTTGTGGTCCCGCTCGTCCTCGTCGAGTTCGATCAGGGCCACGACGGTGCCGACCCGCATCGCCGTGGACGAGGCGACGGTCCCGTCCCCGGAATCAGCCGAATCGGCGGGCTGCTCGAATCCCCGCGCCTGGTCGGCGGCCACCTTCAAGGTGATCGGACGCACGTCGTCGTCGGCCTTCTCCAGGGACGCCGCCAGTGCCTCGAAGACGGGGCCGGCGTTCTCCACGGTGTCGAAGGTCAGCAGGGTGAAGCGGATGTCGTTGTCGGTGTCGGCGGCCAGCTCGTAGCGGACGGAGCCGCCGAGTTCGAGGCCCTCGCAGTCGACCGACAGCTTCTTCCGGCAGGTGCTGGACGCCTCGGCCTGCCCGATGGCCTGCGGCGGCTTCGAACCGGAGGAGAGGCCCCAGCCGGTGGGGAGCGAGGCCGGGCTCGGCAGCGCGTCCTGCACCTGGTCCGGTTCCGACAGCACCACCGCGGCCCGGATCGCCGCGCCGCCGCCGGAACTGCACGCGCCCGTGCCCAGTGCGAGCGCGGCGACCGCCGCCGCCAGTGCGAGATTGCGTCCGTGCCGCTTCATCTTGTCCATCGCGGTGCCCCGTTTCGTCCTTCACCTCAAGATCAGCAGCGCACATCAAATCACATGATCACCTGGTCGTTCCGGCTCGTCGCCCCTGCCGAACCAGGGCCCCGGAACAGGGCCCCGAACCGGGCCGGCCGGGCACCTGCACCGCACGGGCGCCATGACGCGGCGTGAGGGCCGACCCCGCGGTTGATCTCGCCGGTCGAGGTCCTAGGCTCAGGGGCCATGGGCATGAACGGGCGATACCTGCGGCTGAGCGCACGCCAGTTGGAGCGCGCGGCGGCGGAACCCGGCTGGGTGCGGGAGTGGGTCACCGAACTGGACGAGGACGTGGACGAGGCGGCCGCCCGGGGGCGGCTGCACGAGACCGGGCGGGCCGGGCCGGTACTCGACTTCCTGCTCCGCCGCCACGACTTCCCCGTCGACGTCATCCACGGGGAGGCGGAGCTCCCCGGCGCCGGGCAGTGGGGGTACGGACCACCGCGCTGCCTCACCCCGGAGCGGGTCGGCGCCGCCGACGGGGCGTTCGCGGACCTCCCGCCCGGCACGCTGGTCGACGGCATCACCCCGGCCGAGCTGGCCACCGCCGTTCCGCTGCCCGCCGGTTGGACGGACGGGGAAGCGCTCCACCTGGCATCCGGCCACTACCGCTCGCTCGCCGACTTCCTGCACACGGCTGCCCGCTACCGACACGCGGTACTCGTCTGGACCGAGTAGGACCCGTCACCCGACCCCGCCCGGCAGCGGCTGACCGTGCGCCCCCGACCGGGCGGGGGCGCACGGTCCGGCGAGCAGTGGCCC
>NZ_JBHXKE010000099.1:0-32464 GCF_042722765.1 Kitasatospora sp. NPDC058406 | reverse complement strand
GATGCCGGTGGCCACGACGGGGCCGCGTCCCGGGCCGTCCGGGGCGCTCCGGACGGCCCGGACGGCCCGGGTGTCACCGGTCTCACAGGCGGGAGGCCGCCCCGGCCTCCGTTCCGACGGCCCGACCGGTCAAACTGGTACGAACCACGCCGTCGAACCGCGCCACCGAAACCGCCACGCCCGCCCCACCCGACGCACCCGCCCCACCCGCCCCACCGCCTCCGCGCGACGTACCGAACTGGCACCCCCGGCCGGGGGAGCCGCCAGGGCACCCCCGGACCTGGAGATGCGAGCATGACCGACACCTGGCTGCGCCGGGCCCGCCGCTACCCCCGCCTGCTCGACGCGCTGCTCACGCTCGGGCTGCTCGTCGTCACCGCCGGGTCGACCATGACCGACCGCTTCGGCAACCACCTGGAGCCCGATCCGGCCGCCCTCACCCTGGCCGTCCTCTCCAGCGCCGCCGTCCTCGCCCACCGGCGCCGCCCCTGGGCGGTCCTCGCGGCGACCCTCGTCGGCGGCCTGGCGATCTGCTTCACCGTGGTCCAGCTCACCCCTGGCCTGATCGCCCCGCTCGTGGCCGCGCTGTACTTCGTCGCGGTGCACACCGACCGCACCACCGCCCGGATCGCCACCGGCGTGGTGGCCGTGCTGGTCACCATCGTCACCGCGATCAACGAGCCCGACGGGCCGATCGGGGCCAAGATCGGCGTCGTCTCCTGGATCCTGCTGCCCGGCGCCCTCGGCGACTCCGTCCGCAACCGCCGCGCCCACCTCGCCGCCATCGAGGAACGCGCCGAACGCGCCGAACGCACCCGCGAGGAGGAGGCCCGCCGCCGGGTCGCCGACGAGCGGATCCGGATCGCCCGCGACCTGCACGACGTGGTCGCCCACCACATCGCCCTCGCCAACGCGCAGGCCGGCATCGCCGTCCACCTCCTCGACCGGCACCCCGCCCAGGCCCGCGAGATGCTCAGCCACCTCACCGACGCCACCGGCTCCGCGCTGCGCGAGCTCAAGGCCACGGTCGGACTGCTGCGCCGCGCCGACGACCCCGAGGCCCCGCTCGAACCCGCCCCCGGCCTCGGCCGGCTTCCCGATCTGCTCGACTCCTTCGAACGAGCCGGCCTGCCGGTCCGGCTCACCGTCGAGGGCGAGCCGCAGCCGCTCTCCCCGGGCGTCGACCTGACCGCCTACCGGATCCTCCAGGAGTCCCTGACCAACGTGGCCAAACACGCCACCGGCACCGCCGCCGCCGTCACCCTGACGTACACGGGCAGCCGGGTCCTGGTCGCCGTCGCCAACGACCGGCCCGCCGCCCGCCCCCGCCCCACCGGGCCGGCCGGCTACGGCCTGATCGGCATGCGGGAGCGCGCCTCCGCCGTCGGCGGCCGGCTCACCGCCGACCACCGCCCCGGCGGCGGCTTCCTGGTCTCCGCCGAACTGCCCCTGCGCACCGCCGCCGCCCGAGAGGACAAGGATCCCCGATGACCATTCGCGTGCTGCTCGCCGACGACCAGGCGCTCCTGCGCGGAGCCTTCCGCGTGCTGATCGACGCCGAGGACGACATGGAGGTGGTCGGTGAGGCCGCCGACGGCCGGGAGGCGGTCGAGCTGGCCAGGTCCACCCGCCCCGACGTCGTCCTGATGGACATCCGGATGCCCGGCGTCGACGGGCTCTCCGCCACCGCCGCGATCTGCGGCGACCCGGACCTCGCGGGCACCCGCGTGCTCATCCTCACCACCTTCGAGATCGACGAGTACGTCGCCCAGGCCCTGCGCGCCGGGGCCGGCGGCTTCCTCGGCAAGGACGCCGAACCGACGGAGCTGCTCGGCGCCCTGCGCCGGGTCGCGGCCGGCGACCCGCTGCTCTCCGCCGCCGCCACCCGCGCCGTGATCGAGCAGCTCCTCGCGCACCCCGACCCGGCCCGCGCCCCCGCGGGCGTGCCCGAGCGCCTCGCCGCCCTGACCGCCCGCGAGCGCGAGGTGATGGCGATGGCCGCCACCGGTCTCACCAACGAGGAGATCGCGGCCCGGATGTTCGTCAGCCCCTTCACCGTCCGCACCCACGTCCACCGGGCGATGTCCAAGGTGGAGGCCCGCGACCGGGCCCAACTCGTCGCCCTCGCCTACCAGTCCGGCCTCGTGCAGAGCCCCCGCCAGGCCCCCTGACACCACCCGGGCGGCCCGGGCCGGCGCCGCCGGGCGTCCCGCCGGGCCGGTCGCCGCGTGCGCGGGTGTTCGCCGAACACCGCTGAAGGGCATGGGTGTTCGAGCCGCCGCCGCCGACGTGCAGTGGTCCGTCCGGCGGGTCGGGTCGTCGTTCGCAAGGGTCGGCCCCGGGCCGGGGCGCCGGCCCTCGGCACCTCCGTTCCGGGGGGCGTACGTATGCGGAAGGGGCGCGTACCGCCGGGAACGCAACTACTCGTCGAGGTCGGTGCGGTGTGCGCGGGGCCTCGCGCCCCAGCGTGCCGGGCCCGGGGCCGCGCTCTGCCGTCCGAGGTAACAGGATGTTTACCGGATCGGCACGATCCGTGCTCGGTATGCGCTTTTGCCTTCCCCATACCCGTGTTTTACTTCGTCTTGACGCGGCATCAGGTCACCGGGGGGACACCGAGGGTCATCGACGCGCGGCTGTTCGGCGCGCCGTGCCACGGCCCGTACCCGTCCGTCCACCGGAGACGTCTGGTTCCGACGTGCCTGCCCGTCCACCGCCCCTCCCGGCCGAGGCCGAGGGGGTCACCGAAGGAGGCATCCACCCTCATGGAACCGCTCATCGACAGGGCCCGGGCGTTCCCGCAGCGCGCGGGAGACACCGGCCGGGAGCTCACCGGCCTCGCGGCCGGCCAGACCCCGCAGGCCCTCTTCATCACCTGCTCCGACTCGCGCGTGGTCCCCACGCTGATCACCAACGCGGACCCCGGCGACCTCTTCGAGCTCCGCACCGCCGGCAACATCGTCCCGGTCTACCGGGCCGACGGCTCCTCGGGCGAGACCGCCACCATCGAGTACGCGGTCGAAGTGCTCGGCGTCCGCGACATCGTGGTCTGCGGGCACTCGCACTGCGGCGCGGTCGGAGCCGTGGTCCGCGGCGAGGACCTCAGCGTGGTGCCCGCCGTCCGCGCCTGGCTGCGCCACGCCGACCACGAGGTGCTCCGCGCGGACGAGGCCGACGTGTTCGACCCGACCGTGGCCGGGCCGGTACAGCGCCACGTCCTCACCCAGCTCGACCGGCTGCGCGGCTACCCCGCCGTCGCCCGGCGGCTGGTCGAGGGCGAGATCAGACTCCACGGCTGGTTCTACGAGATCCACACCGGCCTGGTGCTCGCGCACCGGGCGGACGCCGGCCTCTTCCTCCCGCTTTGAGGCCGGTTCCGCGCGACGGCCCGCAGCAGGACCGTCCGCGTCCGCGCGGCCCGGGGCCCCGTGCTTCGTCTGCGCACCCCTCGCTCCCGCACCGCTCGCGGCCGTGCGGCCCGCAGGGCCGTCGTCCGCACCGCCACCGTCCCCACACCACAACTCTCCCGAGGACCCGATGACTCGTCGTCCCGCCCTTCGGCTGAGCACTCTGCGCTCCGACTTCGCCGCTTCCCTCGTCGTCTTCCTGGTCGCCCTCCCGCTCTGCGTGGGCGTCGCCGTCGCCTCCGGGGTGCCGGCCGAACTGGGGCTGGTCACCGGCATCGTCGGTGGCCTGGTCACCGGGCTGATGCCCGGCAGCAGCCTCCAGGTGTCCGGCCCCGCCGCGGGCCTGACCGTGCTGGTGTTCGCCGCCGTCCAGGAACACGGCCTCGCGACCCTCGGTGTGATCACCGCGGTCGCCGGCCTCCTCCAGCTCGCCATGGGAGCGGCCCGCCTCGGCCGGCTGTTCCGGGCGATCTCCGTCTCGGTCGTCCAGGGCATGCTCGCCGGGATCGGCCTCGTCCTGATCGCCGGTCAGCTCTACGCGCTGGCCGACGCGAAGGGCCCCTCCGGCGGGCCCGCGA
This sequence comes from Kitasatospora sp. NPDC058406, assembly GCF_042722765.1. Taxonomy (NCBI): domain Bacteria; kingdom Bacillati; phylum Actinomycetota; class Actinomycetes; order Kitasatosporales; family Streptomycetaceae; genus Kitasatospora; species Kitasatospora sp. NPDC058406. Next base: position 28,482 of record NZ_JBHXKE010000099.1, on the reverse strand, counting down.
AGCTGGCCGGACTGCCGGGCCTGGTCGCCGACGTCGCCGGCAGCCCGCGCGGGCTCGCCGCCGCCGCGGTCGGCGCCGGAACGGTGGCGATCCTGCTGCTCTGGCCGCGGCTGCCCGCCCGGGTCCGGGTGGTCCCGGCGCCGCTCGTGGCCGTGGCCGCCGCCACGGCGGTCACCGCGCTGTTCGACCTCCCGGTCGCCCGGATCGAGGTGGCCGGCCTGGGCGGGGTGATCGACCTGCCCGGCGTCTCCGACCTCGCCGCGCTCGGCAGCCTCGGAGTGCTGGGCACGGCCTTCACGTTCGCGCTGATCGCCTCCGCCGAGAGCCTGTTCAGTGCGGCGGCCGTCGACCGTCTGCACGACGGCCCGCGCACCGACTACGATCGCGAGCTGCTCGCCCAGGGGGTCGGCAACACCCTCTGCGGCGTGCTGGGTGCGCTCCCGATGACGGCGGTGATCGTCCGCAGCGCCGCCAACGTCCAGGCCGGCGCCAGGACGAAGGCCTCCCGGGTGCTGCACGGGGTCTGGCTGCTGCTCTTCGCCGCGCTGATCCCCGCCGCGCTGTCGGCGATCCCGCTCGCCGCGCTGGCCGGGGTACTGGTGCACGCGGGCGCCAAGCTGGTGCCGGTCCGCTCCCTCCGCCCGCTCTGGCGGGCCGACCGCGGCGAGGCGGTGATCCTGGCCGTCACGGCCGTGGCGATCGTGGTCACCAACCTGCTGGAAGGGGTGCTGCTCGGCCTGCTCCTCGCGGTGCTGAAGAGCGCCTGGGACACCTCGCACCTCCAGGTGACGGTCGCCGACCTCTCCGACGGCGAGGAGATCCAGGTGGTGCTGCACGGCAACGCCACGTTCCTGCGGCTGCCGCGTCTGGTGGAGACCCTGGAACGGCTGCCCGCGGACCGCCCGGTCCGGCTCGACCTGTCCGGTGTGCGCCACCTCGACCACGCCTGTCGCAGCGCGCTGGAGCTCTGGCAGGAGCGCCACAACCGCAGTGGGTCGGCCGAGTTGGTGGGTCTCCCGGCCTCGGCCTGACGGAGTCCGACGGCGTCCGGCACGGCTCGACCCGGTCTGACGGGACGGCGGCGGGGGCGGGGACGGCCGGTGGTCCGGCCCGCCCGCCCCTGCCGCCCCGCCCGCGTCTCACTCCTCCACGCCGAGCGCGGCCAGCAGCTCACCGCGCAGCTCACCGCGGCCCTTCCCGTGCCCGCCGCCCGCCGTACCGGCCGCAGTACCGCCCGCCGTACCGCCCGCCGTGCCGGCCGCCGTACCTGCCGACGGCCGCAGGTCGTGCGAGATCCGGCCGTCGGTCAGGACCAGGACCCGGTCGGCGAGCGCCAGCGCCTCGTCGATGTCGTGGGTGACGAGGAGCACGCACGGCCGGTACCGGGCGCAGAGCCGCCGCAGCAGGGCGTGCATCCGCAGCCGGGTGAGCGCGTCCAGGGCGCCGAACGGCTCGTCCAGCAGCAGGAGTTCGGGCTGCCGGACGAGGGCGCGGGCGAGCGCCGCCCGCTGGGCCTCGCCCCCGGACAGTACGGCCGGCCAGTCCCGCTCGCGGCCGGCCAGGCCGACCTCGGCGAGGACGGTCCGTCCGGTCTCCCCGGCGTCCGGACCGGTGAGACCGAGCACCACGTTCTCCAGGACGCGTTCCCAGGGCAGCAGCCGGGCGTCCTGGAACACCACCGAGACGCGCTCCGGGACGTCCGCCGTCCCGGAACCGGTCGCACCGGGGGTGTCGCCGCGGCCGGCGCCGCCGCGGCGACCGGCCCGGCGGCCGTCCTCGTACCCGTCCAGCCGGCCGAGGGCCCGCAGGAGGGTCGACTTCCCGGAGCCGCTGTGGCCGAGCAGCGCGGTGAACTCGCCGGGTGCGAGGTCGAGGTCGACGCCGTCCAGGACGGTCCGGCCGCCGAACGAGCGGGTGAGCCCGCGCAGCCGGACGGCGGGACCGTCCGTCGCGCCGACGGGGTCCGCACCGGTGAAGGTGTCGGCGGTCAGGCCAGGGTGCGGCGCCATGCCAGCGCCCTCCTTTCGAACAGGCGGACCAGGGTGTCCGAGAGCAGGCCGAGCAGGCCGTAGACGACCAGGCCGACCACGATGACGTCGGTGCGGCCGAAGGTGCGGGCCTGGGTCATCAGGTAGCCGATGCCGCTGGAGGCGTTGATCTGTTCGCTGACCACCAGCACCAGCCAGGAGATCGTGACCGACATCCGCAGCCCGGTGAAGAAGCCCGGTGCGGCCCCCGGCAGGGCGATCCGCCGCAGGAACCCGGCCGGCGTCAGGTCGACGGTCCGGGCCAGCTCCGCGTACCGGGGGTCCAGGCCGGTCAGCGCGGCGTGGGTGTTGAGGTAGACCGGGACGAGGGTGCCCAGGGCCACCAGGATCACCTTGACCTCCTCGCCGATGCCGAACCAGATGATGGCCAGGGGCACCAGCGCGAGGATCGGCAGGGAGCGGACCAGTTGCACCGTTCCGTCGATCAGCGCCTCGCCGATCCGGCTGAGCCCGGCGGCCAGCGCGAGCAGCAGTCCGGCGGCGACCCCGAAACCGAGGCCGAGGGCGGCCCGCCGGAGCGAGACCAGCAGGTGCTCCTGGAGCTCGCCGCTGCGGCCCAGGTCGCCGAAGGCGGCGGCGACGTCGGCCGGCGGGGCGAGGGTCTGCGGGTCGAGCAGCCCGGTGGCCGAGGCCACCCACCAGAGGGCGAGCAGCAGGACCGGTCCGAGGGCGCGCGCGAACGGGATCCGGCGGCGCGGGCGGCCCACCGGTCGGTGGGTGCGGCGGGGCCGGCCGGACCGGCCGGGGGCCCGGGGCCGGGCGGGAGCGGACGGGGTTGAGACGGTCACGATGGTCCTCTCGGGGGAGCGCCGGTCGTCGCTCAGCCGGCCAGGGCCTGGCGCTGGACGGCCTCGAAGCGGCGGTCGAACTCGCCCGACACGTCGAGCTTCCCGGGGAGCGCCCCGGCGGCCGTGAGCAGGTCGGCGATGGCCTGGTGGTCGGTGAGGGCCTGCTCGTAGGAGGGGAACGCGGCGGTGCCGGTGTTGCGGAAGATCTGGCTCCCGGTGGCGGCCGGGATGTTCTGCCTCTTCACGTAGTACTGCTCCACCCACTCCGCCTCGTTGGCGTTCTGCCAGGTCAGCGCCTTGGTCCAGCGGGCGGTCAGGTCGGCCAGCGCGGCCGCCCGCGCCGGGTCCCTGAGGGTCTTGCCGGGGGTGATGAGCAGCAGCAGGCCGCTGGTGAGGTCCTTGTCGTCGGTGATCTCGTGGGCGCCCTTCTCGGCGTTGGGCAGCAGGTACTTGGAGGCGAGCGGCTCGGTGAGCGCCGCCGCGTCGATCTGGCCGCTCTGCAGGGCGGCGGGGATGTCCAGGACCTGGAGGTTGACGAGGGTGACGTCGGTGGTCCTCAGCCCGGCGCGCTTGAGTGCGTTGAGGACGGCGGGCTGGAAGGTGGTGCCCTCGGTGTAGGCGATCTTCTTGCCCTTGAGTTCGGCGACGGTCCTGGCCGGGTTGCCGGGCGAGGTGACGAGGTGGACGGCGGAGCGGCTGGTCTGGGCGACGCCGACCACCTTGACGTCCTGTTGGGCGGCCTGGGCGAAGATGGCGGGCGTCTCGGCGACGATCCCGAGGTCGAGCGAGCCGGCCCGGAAGGCCTCCAGGATCGCCGGGCCGCCCTGGAAGGCGCTGTAGCCGAGCTTGTACGCGGTTCCCTGGTCCTGTCCGGAGGCCTTGAGCAGGACCTCCAACTGGGCGTTCTGGTCACCGATCCGCAGGTCGGTGCCGGCCGGGACGCTGGTCGGCAGCGGTTCCTGCGGGGCGGGCGCGGCGCCGGCGGCGGAGCCGGTGGTCCGACCGTTGGAGGCGCAGGCGGTCAGGGCGAGTGCGGCGACGGCGAGTGCGGCGGCGAGGCGACGGGGGCGGTGCATGGGTGGAACTCCTCTGTCAGTGCGATGGGTTGGCGCGGGTTCAGGCCGCGAAGCCTGGTGGTCCCGGACCGAGTAGCCGTACCGGGTGCCGCGGGCGGCGCCGCCGTCGGCGGGGAAGGCGGGCGAGACGGGGGCGGCGGGGGCGGCGTGGGCCGGCGGTTGGGCGGTGAGGACGAGCGGGGTGGAGGCGATCAGGGTCGCGGCGCGCGGGAGCAGCGGTCGGCGGCGGGGTGTCGGCGCCGGCATGGGGATCGCTCCTTCGGTGGGACGGGCCCCGGCCGGGTGCCCGTGGTCACGGGCGGGCGGCAGGCGGCGGGGACGGCGAGGGCAGCGGTACGGGCGGCACCGGCGCCGCGGGCGGGTCGAGCGGCGGGCCGGCGAGGTCCCCGGGACATCGGGCGGGCGCCGGGCGGAGCGCGTCCAGCGCGCCCCGTACCGTTCCGCCGGCCGCCGCCAGCGCGGCCCGGGCGGCGGCGGGGGCCGCGTCGGCGAGCAGCACCACGAGGGCGGGCTTCAGTTCGCCGTCGGTGGCGGCCAGTGCGGACCGGCAGGCCTCCGGCCCGGCGCCGGAGGCCTGGGCCAGGAGCGTGAGCTTCCGTGCGGCGAGCTTCCGGTTCCCCGCGGCGACGTCCGTCATCAGGTTGGACCAGGTGCGGCCGAGACGGACCATCACCGCCGTCGAGAAGCCGTGCAGGACGAGCTTCTGTGCGGTGCCCGCCTTCATCCGGGTCGAACCGGTGATGACCTCGGGGCCCGACTCCACGCAGACGTGGAGGTCGGCGAAGTCGGCGAGCGGCGCCTCGGGGTCGGCGCTCACCAGCACCGTGAGCGCGCCGGCGGCGCGGGCCGCGTGCAGGGCGCCCGCCACGTACGGGGTCCGGCCGCTGGCGGCGAGGCCGAGCACGACGTCCCCGGCCGCCGCCTCCGCGAGCGCGGCCCGGCCGGCCTCCTCGCTGTCCTCGGCGCCCTCCGCGGCCCTGGTGAGCGCGGCCGGGCCGCCTGCCAGGTGGACCCGCACCCGGCCGGGCTCCAGCCCGTAGGTGGGCGGCAGTTCGGCCGCGTCCAGGGTGGCGTACCGGCCGGAGGAGCCGGCGCCGACGTAGTGCACGGTGCGGCCGGACCGCAGCGCGTCCACGGCGGCGTCCACGGCGCGGGCCAGGGCGGGCAGCGCGGTGGCCACGGCGGTGGGCACGGTGGCGTCCTCGGCGTTGATCAGCCGCAGGACGCCCAGCGCGTCCAGCCGGTCGATGCCGGTGCTGCGCGGGTTGCGCGCCTCGGTGGGCGGCAGGTGGTGCACGGGTGCTCCCGGGGTGGTGCGGGGACGGGGAAACGTGGGGACGGATCGGACGGAGGGGAGGTGGGACGCGCCTGACCGGGACGGGTCCGACCGGGGCGTGCCGGGTCGGGGCGGCTCTGCGTCGGGGCGGCTCTGCCCGGGGCGGGGTGGAGCCGGGCGGGGAGCGAGGTGCGGTCGGATCGAGGACCCGGGCGTTCCGGGCCGGCGCCGCTCAGGCGAGGGCGTCGGTGAGCGCGCGCCGCCCCGGTCCGTCCAGGCCCTCGCCGGGGAAGAGGCAGAGGTCCCCGCCCGCGGAGGCGTCGAGTGCGTGGTGCAGGGCCGCCCGGAACCCGGCGGTGGTGACCGGCGGACCCCAGTCGGCGCCCCGGGCGAGCGCGGCCGACGAGGTGGTCTGCACCATCGGCACCACGGCCGTCCCCGGCGAGCCGCCGGCCTCGGCCCGGACCGCCCGGGCGACCGCGCCGACCCACTCCGGCGGGCGGTGCAGGATCGCGTGGTACGACATCGGCAGCAGCGCGTCCACCAGCGGTGCCAGCTCCGCGGCCGACTGGCCGACCAGCCGCGTCCGACGAGCGCCGTCCTCCTCCGGGACGAGGAAGAGGCCGGTCCACAGCCCGGGCCGGGCGTGGCGGGCGGCGGCCACCAGCGTGCGGGCGAGGCCGGTGACGACCTCCCGCCGGTACCGGAACCAGTGCTCCCGGTGGCGGCCGGTCAGGACGGTGCGGGCCGCCACGGGGTCGGCCGGGACGGGGATCCCGGTGCGGCGGGTGAAGTCGGCGAGGGCGGTCGGATCGTAGGAGGCGTCGCGCGGCCGGGCCCCCGCCCGCAACTCCTGCTCCCAGTGCAGCGGCCAGCGCAGGAAGTCCAGGACCAGCCCGTCGAGGAGACCGCCGGCCGCCGCCCCGGCGCACCGCTCCGCCAGCCGCTCGCCGTGGACCGGGTCGGTCGGGACCAGGCCGGTGTACCACTCGCGTTGCTGCCACGGCCGTCCGTCGCCGGACACCGGCCGGAGGTCGGGTCGGCGGCGTTCGGCGGGTTCGGCGTGGTCGCTCAGGCAGGCCACGCTGCCGACCAGCCGGAGTCCGGCCGCGTGGCAGGCGGCGGACAGGGCGGGCGTGGCGGCGTCCGCCTTGGTGATCAGGGTGGTGAGGCCGGTGGCCGCCAGTCCGTCGAGCAGGCGCGCCCGGCCGTCCGGGTCGGCGGCGGCGAGCGTGCGGTCGAAGACGTACGCGCCGCGCAGCGGCGGGGGTGCCGGGTCCGCCGGGGACGCCGCCGGCTCGGACGCGGGTGACGGCGCCGGTGACGGTGCGGGCGGTGACGGTGGGGCGGGCAGGGGTGCGGGGGGAACGGCCGGGGCAGGCACGGGGGATCCTCGGTGGGGCGGGTGCGTGGGCGCGCGGCGGCGGTGGGCCGGTGCGGCGCGGGGCGTCAGCGAAGCGGTGCGACGGCCGGACAGGCGGCGGTGGTGACGCGGCAGAAGTCCACGTGGGCCCGAGTGGTGAGGACGGCGGCACGGGACACGGCGCGGTCTCCTTCCCGGGTCGGTGGTGGCACACTTCGGACGAACCCGAGGTTGACACCCGTCGGGATGTCGAGGATTCTCGCACAGAACTCTTCGAATGTGGAAGAGCAACATCGGTGGGCAACGGGATGTGGGAGGGATGTCGTGGACCGCACGTCGGCCCAGGCTCTGATCGTGCGACTGCGGGGCAGGCTGCCCTCCCTGTCGCCGGTGGAACGCGCGGTCGCCGAACGCGTGCTGGCCGACCCGGCCGCCGCAGCCGCCCTGAGCATCAGTCAACTGGCCGCCGCAGCACGGGTGTCGGACACCTCGGTGACGCGGTTCTGCCGCACCCTCGGCCTGCGCGGCTACCCCGATCTTCGGCTCGCCCTCGCCGCCGCCCAGGTCGCGGCCGCGGACGAGTTCGCCGTCCGGGTCGGCGCCGACGGGGACGTCACCGCCGCCGACGACACCCGGACCGTGGTCGCCAAGGTGGCCCGCCTCAGCGCCCGGGCCGCCGAGGACACCGCCGCCCAACTCGACCTCGACGCCCTGGACGCGGTGGTCGACGCCCTGGCCTCGGCCCGCCGGATCGAGGTGTACGCGGCCGGGGCCGGGGCCGTGGTCGCCGCCGACCTCGAGTACAAGCTCCAGCACCTCGGCCTGGTCTGTGCCGCCCGCTCCGACGTCCACCGGGCCCTGATGGGCGCCGCCCACCTGACCCCCGCCGACGTCGCCGTCGGCATCTCCTACTCCGGCCGCACGCCCGAGGTCCTCGACCCGGTCACCGAGGCCGCCCGGCGCGGCGCCACCACCGTCGCCCTCACCAGCGACCCGGGCTCGCCGCTCGCCGCCGCCACCACCCGGGTCCTCACCTTCGCCGGCCGGGAGAGCGACCGCCGCACCGGTGCGACCGTCAGCCGGACCGCCCAACTCACCGTCGTGGACTGCCTCTACGTCCGCCTCGCCCAGTACCTCGACACCCGCGCCGCCGACGCCCTCGACCGCACCCGCCAGGCCGTCACCCGCGGCCGCACCCCGCAGCGCCACCATGCCTGACCACGGGAGTCCCGCCACCGCCCGGCGGCGGGGGCCCGCCTCCGCAGGCCGCGCCGAGGACACCTGGGTGGTGGGCGTCGACGTCGGCGGGTCCGGCCTCCGGGTGGCCGTCGCCCCCGCCGGGTGGCCCGCCGACCTCGCCGGGGCCCGGACGGCCGACGTGGCCGGGGCCGCCCGGGTGTCCGCGGCTGCCGCCGGGCAGGACGCCGACGCGCTGCTCGGCCGGCTGCTCCCCGCACTCGGCTCCCTCGCCGCCGGACTGCCGCCCGGGGCCGGGATCGGCGCGGTCGCCGTCGGCGCCACCGGAATGGCCCTGCTCGGCCGGGCGCTCGCGGCGCGACTGCCCGGCCCGCTGGCCCGCGCCACCGGAGCCGAACGCCTGGTGCTGGCCGGGGACTCGGTCGCGGCGCACGTCGGCGCGCTCGGCACGGGCGCCGGGGTGACCGTGGCCGGCGGGACGGGCCTGGTCGCGATCGGCTACCGCGCGGAGACCGGCTGGCGGCGCGCCGACGGCTGGGGCCAGCTGCTCGGGGACTGCGGCAGCGGCGGCTGGCTGGGCCGCGAGGGCCTGGCGGCGGCCCTGCGCGCGTACGACGGGCGGACCGGCGGATCGCCCGCGCTGCTCGCGGCGGCCGAACGCCGCTACGGCCCGGCGCCCGGTCTCCCGGCGGCGCTCCAGCCGCGTCCGGACCGCGCCGCGCTGCTCGCCGCGTTCTCCCCCGACGTGGTGGCGGCGGCCGAGGAGGGCTGCCCGGTCGCCGGTGCGATCGTCCGGCGCGCGGGGGAGGAGATCGCCGCGAGCGCGACCGCCGCCGCCACCGCCGTCGGCCTCACGGACCCCCGGCTCGCCCTGACCGGCGGCCTCTTCCGTCTCGGGCCGGTCCGCCGGGCGGCCCTCGACGCGCTGGCCGCCCGGCTCCCCGCCGCCCGCCTCCGGGAGCCCGACGGCCCGCCCCTGCTCGGCGCCCTCCGGCTCGCGGCCTCGGCTGCCGCCGCGCCCGGCGGGCTGCCCTGGCCACTGGACCCGCCGCTGCTGGACCTCCTCGACCTGACCGCCTGACCTGACCGCCTGACCTGACCGCCTGACCTGACCTCCTCGACCTGACCGTCTGACCGGACCACCTGACCGCTCACCGGCAGTGATCCCGCCCCGGCGCCCGCACGGTCCGGCCCTCCGGCCCCGCCGGGCCTCACGCCTTGCGGGCCACCGCGCCGTACATGCTGACCCGGTCGGCCCCGGCCTCCGGCGTGCCCTCCGGCCGCCAGAGCGGCACGGTGACCACACCCGGGTCCAGGACCTCCAGCCCGTCGAGGAACGCCCCCACCTCCTCGCGGGTGCGGCCGACCAGCGGTGCGGTGGCCCTGTCGTAGACCCCGGTGACCCGGTCCCGCACCGCGGCGGGGATGAAGTCCGCCGTCCCGTGCGAGAGGACCAGGTGGCTGCCGGGGGCCAGGACGTCGAGCAGCGTGCGGACGGCGTCGTACGGCCGCTGGTGGTCCGGCACGAAGTGCAGGACGGCCGCCAGCACGAGGCCCACCGGGCGGTCGAAGTCGAGCAGCTTCTCGGCCTCGGCGGCGTCGAGGAGCTTCTCGGGCTCGCGCAGGTCGGCCTGGATCACCGTGGTCCGGCCGACGGCCGTGCCGCCCATCAGGGCCCGGGCGTGCGCGAGCACGATCGGGTCGTTGTCCACGTAGACGACCCGGGCGCCCGGGTCGACCGCCTGGGCGATCTGGTGGGTGTTGCCGGCGGTGGGGATGCCGGTGCCGATGTCGAGGAACTGGTCGATGCCCGCGGCGGCGACGCTGCGCACCGCCCTGGTGAGGAAGGCCCGGTTGGCGCGCGCGGTCGATCTGAACTCGGGGTTGGCCGCGAGGGCCCGTTCGGCGGCGGCCCGGTCGGAGGGGAAGTTGTCCTTGCCCCCGAGGTAGTAGTCGTACATCCGGGCCGGGTGCGGGATCTCCGGGCGCAGGTCGGCGGGGACACCGGGCTCGCCCGGTTCCCACATGCTGTCGTAGCCCACCACTGCCTCCGCACCTCCATGATCTGACGATCCGTCGGCGCACAGCGTAGGTGCTCGGGAGGGGCCCGGTGGGCGGATGGTCGGTTCACCCCCCGTTGTGAGAAATGGGCGCGTTGGTCCTCGTTCGGGGCTCCTGTGCGGTCGGGGGACGCGTTCGGAGCGGGGCCGGGGAGGGGGCTCGGAGCGGGCCGGGTCGGCCTCCCTCCGCGCGCCTGCTCCCGGCCGGGGGAACAGGTCCCCGGCGGGCGGTCCGGGGCGCCCCGGAGCAGGATGGGAGGGTCCGGGGCTCAGCCCAGTCGACGGGCCGCCGCACGCGGGCGGCAACGGGAGGTCGCCATGCTCGCCGTGATCGGTACGGCCGACATCAGGGAGTGGCGGGGACAGGCCGTCGTGGACGAGAAGGACCACCGGATCGGCGCGCTGGAGTCCGTCTACGTGGAGACCGCCAGCGACCAGCCGTTCTTCGCGACCGTCACGGTCGGCCTGGTGTCCCGGCGGCGGCTGGTCTTCGTACCGCTCGACGGGGCGGTCGTCGGCCCCGGGTACCTCCGGGTGGCGTTCCCCAAGGCCCAGGTCAAGCAGGCGCCGTCGATCGGCGTCGACGACGTCCTGCCCGCCGAGGACGAGGCGGCCGTGTTCGCGCACTACGGGCTCGCCTACACCCCCGGAGCGGGCGGCGAGCGCCGTCTCGCCCGCCGCTGACACCGAGCACGCCCGCGCCGGTACACATGTCGGTGCACACGTCGGTGCACACGTCGGCCCGGTCCTGACCGGCCTGCGCCGACCGGTCAGGACCGGGGCCGTGGCGGGGCGGGGACCGACTCGACACGGCACCCCGCCCCCGCCGCCCGGCCGGCGCCTCCCACAGCGCCGGACCGGACACCACCGCTTCGCGGCAGCCGGCGGGGCGGATGGCCCGGCCCGCCGGGTATCACCCGAACGGCGGAACCACTGCCCCCGGTCCGTGCCCGCCGGTTCCCACCGCGCCCCGCTGCCCCGCGCCCCGCCGCCCCGCGCCGGGCGCGCCGCATCCCGGTTCAGGGAGCCACCGGCGCGCCGCGCCCCGCTCGGCGCGCCGGACTGGAAGGCTCACCTGCCCGGAGGCCTGCCGGAGCCGGCCCCCGACAGCAACCTCCCGACCACCACCCGTCGGACCACCATCCGTCGGACCACCACTCGCCAGACCATCACCGTCAGACCACCACCACCGGGCCGCCACTGATGACCGTCGCCATCGCTCTGCTCACCCAGGACCTCCGCCTGCACGACAACCCCGTCCTGCACGCCGCCGCCGCCGCGGCCGACGAGGTCGTCCCGCTCTTCGTCCTCGACCCGGACGTCTCCGCCGTGGGCTTCGCCGCGCCCAACCGGGCCGCCTTCCTCGCCGGCTGCCTCGCCGACCTGGACGCCTCGCTGCGCCCGCTCGGAGGCCGCCTCGTCCTGCGCCGGGGACGGTCCGCGTCCGCGACCGCCCGGCTGGCCGCCGAGGTGGACGCCGCCTCGGTGCACGTCGCCGCCGGGGTGAGCGCCTTCGCCCACCGTCGCGAGCAGGCCCTGCGCGAGCAGCTCGGCGACCGGCTGCACGTCCACGACGGCTCCCTCACCGTGGCCGTGCCCGGTGCGGTGACCCCGGCGGGCAAGGACCACTACGCCGTCTTCACGCCGTACTTCCGGGCCTGGTCGCAGGCCCCGCGCCGGACCGTCCACCGCGCGCCGCGGGCGCTGCGCACCCCCGAGGGGATCGCGGGCGAACCCGTCCCCACCGCCGCGCCGGACTCGCCCGCCCTGCCGCCCGGGGGCGAGCGGACCGCGAGGCGGCTCTGGCAGCGGTACCCGCTGGAGCGCTACGCCGACCTGCACGACGACCTCGGCGCCGACGGCACCTCGCGCCTCTCGCCGTACCTGCACTTCGGCTGCCTCTCCGTCGGCGAGCTGGTCGCCGACGCCGAGCGGCAGGGGCACGAGGGCGCCGAGGCGTTCGTCCGTCAGCTGGCCTGGCGGGACTTCCACCACCAGGTGCTGGCCGCCCGGCCCGAGGCCGCTCACCGGGACTACCGCGACCGGGGCGACCGGTGGCTCCCGGAGGACGACGAGGAGTGCGAGGCCTGGCGGACCGGCCGGACCGGCTTCCCGCTGGTCGACGCGGGCATGCGGCAGCTCGCGCACGAGGGCTGGATGCACAACCGCGCCCGGCTGGTGACGGCCTCCTTCCTGGCCAAGACGCTCTACCGGGACTGGCGGATCGGCGCCCGCCACTTCCTGCGGCTGCTGGTGGACGGGGATCTGGCGAACAACCAGCTCAACTGGCAGTGGGTGGCCGGCACCGGCACCGACACCCGCCCGAACCGGGTGCTCAACCCGCTCTCCCAGGCGGACCGCCTCGACCCGGACGGTGCCTACGTGCGGCGCTGGGTGCCCGAACTCGCGGACGTCCGGGGGCGGGCCGTGCACCGCCCCTGGCGGCTGGACCGCCCGCCGGCCGGCTACCCGGCGCCGGTCGTCGATCCGGACGCGCTCTCCACCCGCCTCCGCTCGGCCCGCGGGCTGGAGTGAGGCGCCCGGGCCGGTCCGCCGGACGTCCGTTGCCGAACCGATCGCCGTGCGGTAGGCATTCACTCGGCGGACGGGGGTAGCCGGGCGAAGCCATGGTGGCGAACCGAGGGAGGAGGGGTCCCGTGTTCCGGATCATCGAGGACGTCGTCGAGGCGTGCATCATCGGGCCCGAGCTGAGGCGGGTCCTGCTGGAGCTGCGCTACGACACCGGTGACCCCTTCGCGATGTCGGTCGGGTTCGGCGCCGAGGCGGCGCTGGACCCGGAGGGGCGGCTCTGCTGGACGGCGGCCAGGGAACTGTTCGGCCAGGGGCTGAGCGCCCCGGCGGGCCGCGGGGACCTGCGCGTCCGCCCGTGGCAGCCGGGGACGGTGGGCGTGGAGTTCCACGGCGACGACGGCTGGGCGATCCTGGTCCTGGGGGCGGACGACCTCACGGCCTTCCTGCGCCGGACCTGGCAGGCGGTGCCCCCGGGCACCGAGCACCTGCTGACCCACTGGCCGGACACGGTGGCCGAACTGACCGGTGAGCCCGGCTGATCGCGGCGGGCTCGCCGTGGTGGGGCGGACGCGGTGGCGGATCCCGCCCGGTCCCGCCCGGTCCCGCAGGGGCCGGTCCGGGAAAGTCCGATCCGGTGAAGTCCGCGGCGGTCCGGCCGACATGCCCCGGAGGTTCCGGGGCAGACGGGCTTGTGAGCGGCGACCGCCCTGCGGTCGCCGGCCCGTCGGAGGAGGGATTCCGCGATGACCAGGATCGAGCAGTCCGTCGAGGTCGACGTGCCGCTGGCGGCGGCCTACGAGCAGTGGACGCGGCTGGAGGAGTTCCCGCAGTTCATGCGGGGCGTGGTCGGCATCGACCGGCTCGGTGAGGGGCGCACGCGCTGGGTGGTGGACGTGGCGGGCGCGCGCCGCGAGTTCGAGGCCCGCACCACCGAGCTGGTGCCCGACGAGCGGTTGGCCTGGGCGGCCGTCGCCGGAGAGGTGCGGCAGTCCGGGGTGGTGACGTTCCACCGCCTGGGTGAGCAGGCGACCAGGGTCATGCTGCAACTGGAGGTCGAGCCGCACGGCCTGATCGAACGGGTGGGGGAGGCGCTCGGCTTCGTCGACCGCCGGGTGATCGACGACCTCCACGACTTCAAGGCGCACGTCGAGTCCCGCTGGGACGTCGGGGCGGAGCACGACCGCCACCAGCGTTCCTGAGGGTGCCGGGGGAGGGCCGGGGCGGGACGACCCGCCGCAACCGGCCCTGCCCGTACGGGGTCTGCCGCACCCGGGGGCACCACCGAATCCCCACCCCCCGGCACCGAATCCCCACCCGCCCACCTGAACCCGCTCTGGATTTCCCGCACCGCCCGACCTTCCGTCACGCATCGTTCACGTCCCGGTCGCCGGCCTTCGGATGAATGGGCCCGGCCCCACAGTTGTACAGCCAACTGTCAGTGGGTCGACCCTCCCCAGCCCCCGTCACCAGCCGTGGACGGGCCAGGTCCGACGCCCCCCGCCGGCCGGCCCGAGCGGCGGACAGGACAACCGTGGCCACCGGCAGCACCCTGAGCCTCGCCATCCCCCCGAGTCCCGCCCTCCCCGTCGAAGGCGACCGCCTCACCTTCCACTGGACCACCGACGCACCCGACGCCAAGAACTGGGTCGGCATCTACGACGGCGACCGCAGGCCCGGCACCGGAAGTTCGCTGCTCTGGAAGTACACACCGGCCGGATCCGGTGACGTCCAGCTCGACACCTCGGCGCTCACCGGCGGCCCGTACACGGCCTACCTGCTGGCGAAGGACGGCTACGGCGTCCTCGCGCAGACCGCGCCGTTCACCTTCCGCCCCAAGCCGGCCGTGGTCCGCCCGCACGCCGCGGTGGACGCGCTCACCGCCACGCCCGTCGCGCCCGGCGCCGCCGTCAGCGTCCGGCTCGGCGGCCTCTGGTCCCGGCCGGCCGGGAACCCGCCCGGCAGCGCGGCGTTCCGGAAGATCAGCGGCCCCGCCTGGCTCGCCGTCGGCGCCGACGGCGCGGTCACCGGCACCGCCCCGGCCGGCCGGCCCGCGCGGGACCCGGAACTCCTCGTCGTCGGCGTCAAGGACGGCGCGGGCGCCACCGACACCGTCACCGTGCAGGTCCCGGTGGCCGACCCGGCAGGTCCGCTCCGGTTGAAGACGGCCTCCTGGAACCTCGCCGACGCGGGCGCGGCCTTCACCGACGCGGTGGAGAAGCAGCTGCGCGTCGTCCTCGCCCAGGGCCTGGACGTGCTCGGCCTCCAGGAGACCGCCGGCAGCGCCGCCCGGACGCTGGCCGACGCGCTCGGCTGGCACGCCTACCAGAGCCCCGGCAGCGTCGGGATCCTCAGCCGCTACCCGCTCACCGCGGTCACCCCGCCCACCGCGGACCTCCCCGCCGCCGGTGCCACCCTCCGACTCCCCGGCGGTCGTACCGTCCGGTTCTGGGCCGCGCACCTCGACGAGTCGGACTACGGCCCGTACGCCGTCCAGGACGGGCGGACCGCCGCCCAGGTCGTCGCCGCCGAGAACGGCTCGCTCCGCCTGCGGCAGGCGAAGGCACTGGCCGCCGCGCTCGCGGCCGACGCCGCCGCCGGTGTCCCGGTGGTGCTCGCCGGGGCGCTCGCCTCGCCCTCCCACCTGGACTGGACGGCCGCCACCGCCGCCGCGCACGGGGGAGCGGGCCCGGTCGCCTGGCCGGTCACCACGGCGCTCCAGGCCGCCGGCCTGACCGACACCTTCCGGGAGGAGTACCGCGACCCGGCCAAGGCGGCGGGGGTCACCTGGTCGCCGACCCGCAGGCAGCGCGCCGCCGGGAAGGCCGAGCCGCAGGACCGGATCGACTACGTCCTCCACCGGGGCCCGCTGAAGCTGGTCGAGGCGCACACCCTGGTCGCCGACTGGCCCGCCACCGGTACCGACCCGGCCGCGCTCGCGGCCAACCAGTGGCCCTCCGACGCCGCCGCTGCCGTCGCCACCTTCCAGCTCTGAGAGGCCAGTCCGCGATGTCCGAGCTCTCCCGCCGTACCTTCGTCGGCGCCACCGCCGCCGCCGGCGCCGCCGCCCTCACCGGCCTGCCCACCACCTCCGCCACGGCGGCGCCCGCGCCGGGGCGCCTCACCGGCACCATCAAGGACGTCCGTCACGTCGTCGTGCTGATGCAGGAGAACCGCAGCTTCGACCACTACTTCGGCACCCTGAACGGCGTGCGCGGCTTCGGCGACAAGCAGGCGCTGCAGTTCCCGGACGGCGCCGAGGTGTTCCGCCAGCCCGACCCGCGCCGCAGCGACGGCGGTGCGATGCTGCCGTACCGGATGGACACCTCCAAGTACAACGCGCAGAACGCCGGCGGTCTGCCGCACGACTGGGCCACCGGCCACCAGGCGATCAACAACGGCGCGATGAACAAGTGGATCGCCGCCAAGGGCGAGCGCACCATGGGCTACTTCTCGCGCGAGGACATCCCCTACCAGTACGCGCTGGCCGACGCGTTCACCCTCTGCGACGCCTACTTCACCTCGCTCGCCGGTCCGACCGACCCCAACCGCCTCTACCTGTGGACCGGCACCGCCGGCCCGGGCCGCGACGGCACCACCGGCCCCTGGATCGACAACACGCCGGTCACCGACAACCCCGTCGCCGACTGGACCACGTACGCGGAGCGGCTGGAACAGGCCGGCGTGACGTGGCGCGTCTACCACAACCCCAGCAAGGACGACCGCACCGGCGATTACGACGACAACGCACTTTCGTACTTCCGGCAGTTCCACGCCTTCCCGAAGGACGACCCGCGGTACGTCAACGCGATGACCAAGTTCGACCCGGCCGCCTTCGACGCCCACTGCAAGGACGGCTCCCTGCCGACCGTCTCCTGGCTGGTCGCGCCCTACCTGTTCTCCGAGCACCCCGAGGCCGGTCCGGCGTACGGCGCGCACTGGGTGAACCAGGCGCTGCAGTCGCTGATGTCCAACCCGGAGGTGTGGAAGCACACCGTCTTCCTCGTCATGTACGACGAGAACGACGGCTACTTCGACCACATGGTCCCGCCCACCCCCGAGCCCGGCACCCCGGAGGAGTTCACCCAGGGCCGCGCCATCGGCCTCGGCAACCGTGTCCCGCTCTGGGTCGCCTCGCCCTGGTCGCGCGGCGGCTGGGTCAACTCCCAGGTCTTCGACCACACGTCCGTCCTGCGCTTCATGGAGCAGGTCACCGGGGTCGCCGAACCCAACATCTCCGCCTGGCGCCGGGCCGTCTGCGGCGACCTCACCAGCTGCTTCGACTTCGCCGCGCCGAACCACTCGATACCGCAACTCCCGGACACCACGGCCCTGATGGCCCGGGCCGACGCGGGCACCAAGCTTCCGGGCGTCCAGCTCCCCACCACCGGTGCCCAGTCGATGCCCGTCCAGGAGCGCGGCGACCGGCCGCACCGCCACCTGCCGTACCAGCCCTGGGCCGACGTGGAGGTCGACCGGCGGACCGGCCGGGTCACCTGCACCATGACCAACGACGGCTCCGTCGCGTTCCCGTACACCGTCTACCCGAACATCGTCCACCCGTTCGCCGGCACGCCGTTCACCGTGGCGCCGGGCGCCTCCGCGACGTACCTGTGGGAGGCCGGGTCGACCAACGGCCGCTACGACTTCACCGTCCACGGCCCCGACGGCTTCGTCCGCCGCTTCGCCGGCACCGTGGTCCGGGACGGTGTGAACGGCCCCGCCGGCGTGAACGGGGCGAACGGGCCGGTCCACCCCGACGGACAGAACGACGTCGGCGTGCCGATCGTCACCGCCGACCT
The DNA here is from genome assembly GCF_042722765.1 of Kitasatospora sp. NPDC058406. Taxonomy (NCBI): domain Bacteria; kingdom Bacillati; phylum Actinomycetota; class Actinomycetes; order Kitasatosporales; family Streptomycetaceae; genus Kitasatospora; species Kitasatospora sp. NPDC058406. The sequence goes on along the minus strand of NZ_JBHXKE010000099.1, from coordinate 11,343 downwards.
CTCCGGCTCCCGGCGGCTCACCCTGCAACTGGTCAACGACGGCATGACGGACGTCTGCTTCACCGCCGTGCCGAACGACTTCGCCGGCACCGCGCAGACCGTCCGGGTCAAGCCGGGCAAGCAGACGAACCTCGCCTGGCCGCTGGACAAGGAGGGCCGTTACGACGTGGTGGTCACCGCGGCCACCGGACTGCGGTTCACCCAGCGGTACGCGGGATGGGTGCACTGAGCACCTGACGGGCGGCCGGTGACCACGGCAGGTGGCCACCGGCCCCCGGAGCGCCGGCCCGGGGACGTCCGACCGGGGCGCCGAACCGGGGCGCCGAACCGGTGACCCCCGGCCGTGGCACCGCCGCCCGGCCGGGGGCCCGCCGCTACCGTCGGCTCCATGCAGAACATCACTCCGTGCCTCTGGTACGACGACGCCGCCGAGGAAGCCGTCCGCTTCTACACCTCGATCCTCCCCGACTCCCGGATCACGGGGGTCACCCACTACGGTGAGCCGGGCCCCGGCGTCCCCGGCCGGGTCCTGACCGTCAGCTTCGAACTCGGCGGCCGGCCGTTCGTCGCCCTCAACGGCGGCCCGTTGTTCCCGTTCACCGAGGCGGTCTCGCTCCAGATCGAGTGCGACGACCAGGCGGAGGTCGACCGGCTCTGGGAGGCGCTCCAGGAGGGCGGCGGCCAGGAGAGCCAGTGCGGCTGGCTCAAGGACCGCTGGGGCTTCAACTGGCAGGTCACCCCGCGCGTGCTGCTCGACCTGGTCAACGATCCGGACCGGGCCAAGGCCGACCGGGTCTTCGCGGCGATGCTGCAGATGAAGAAGATCGACATCCAGCAGCTGCTCGACGCCGCCCGCGGCTGACCCCGGCGCGCACCCGCCCCTGCCCGCCCCTGAACTCCCCTTCCCCGGACGGACCTCCCTGACGGCCCGTCCTCCCGTCCTCTCGCCCCGTCATCCCGTCCGTCAGCTCCGCTTCCGCCGCAGCCGGCCGGACCGCAGGCGCTCGCCCCGGACCAGCCGGCGCAGCCAGGCGAGCCGGGAGAACCGCTCCCGGTTCGCCACCGAGGCCCGGTCCAGTTCCTCCATCAGCCGCCGGCTGCGGTGCTCCAGGTCCAGTTCGTCGAGGATCCGGTCCACCTCGGCCAGCAGTGCGCCGTGCAGCTGCCAGGCCTCCGGATGCTCGCGGACCCGGTCGAGCAGCAGCCGGGCCACGTTCTCCCGGCTCGCCCAGGCGGCCGTCAGCTCGGCGGTCAGCCGCTGCTCGGCCTCCTCGGCGTTCCGGCTGACCTGGGTGGTGACCAGGACGGCGAAGCTCACCAGCGCGCCGCCGATGTGCGCGAGCAGCTCCTCCAGCGCCACCGCGACGTCCGGGGCGACCAGCGGCTCGCCGGGCGGGCGCCGCTTGGCGAGGTCGGTGAGCGACCGGGCGAGGACCCGGATCACCACCACGCAGATCTCCAGGGTGTCCAGGCCGGTCCGCAGCACCAGCCGGGAGAGCAGCCCCTCGCTGATCCGGGGGTTGAGCCGCAGGCTGTCCTCGGCCTGCCGGAGCGCGGCGTCGACGTCGGCGATCGCCTGGTCGAGCCGGCGCGCCTCGTGCAGCCGTTCGGCGGCGTGGGCGACGGGGGTGGGGCGGTCGAGCTGCTCGGCCAGGTCGAGCAGCAGCTGCCGGGCCCGGCGGGCGAGGTCCTCGATCGACTCGCCCGCCGTGTCGACCCACACCGGTGGCGCGAACAGCAGGTTGAACAGCAGTCCGACGACCGCGCCGATCAGGGTCTCCAGGACCCGGTCCCAGGCCTGGGAGGCGAGTTTGGTGACGCCCAGGATCAGCATCGCGCTGATCGCGACCTCCTGGACGAACTCGTCCACCCGGACGAACCGCCCGACGACCAGCGAGGCGAGGATGACCAGCCCCAGGCTCCACCAGGACAGCCCGACCACCGAGCTGAAGCCGATCGCGATCAGCACCCCGACCACCACCGAGTTGACCCGGCGGATGCTGGTCGTCAGCGTCGAGTAGACGGTGACCTGGACGACCAGCAGCGCCGTGAGCGGCGCGGTCAGCGGGGCGGGCTCGCTGCTCAGCCAGGTCGCCACCACGTAGGAGAGGGTGGCGGCGACGGTCGCGCGGACGGTCTGGACGACGAAGGGCTCGCGCGTGCCGCGGCGGACCGCGGCGGCGACGGAGTCCGGTAGCAGGGACATGCGGACCTTCTTCCCCGAAGCGCCGGTTCACACCACCCCGGGTCGTCCGACCGCCCCGCGCCCTCAGGGGCGGGGGCGCCGGTCCCGCAGCAGCTTCCACGGCGCGAGGGCGGACTCGACCTGCACGGAGAGGCTCATCTTGGACGCGCCCTTGACCCGCTCCTCGAAGCGGATCGGCACCTCCTTGACGGTGAGTCCGCGCTGCACCACCCGGTAGTTCAGCTCGACCTGGAACGAGTACCCGTTGCTGTTCACCGAGGACAGGTCGATCGCCCGCAGGGTCTCCGCCCGCCAGGCCTTGAAGCCGGCGGTGGCGTCCCGCACGCCCAGTCCGAGGATGGTGTTCACGTAGAAGTTGGCCCAGCTGGAGAGCGCCTTGCGGTGCCACGGCCACTCCGCGGCGGTCGAGCCGCCCGGCACGTACCGGGAGCCGAGCACCACGGCCGTGTCGTCGGCCAGCAGGGTCTCCACCATGGTCGGGAGGACGGCCGCCGGGTGGGACAGGTCGGCGTCCATCTGGACCACCACGTCCGCGCCCTGCTCCAGGGCCAGGGTCATGCCCGCGACGTAGGCCCGGCCGAGGCCGTCCTTCTCGGTGCGGTGCAGCACCCGGACGCGGCCGTCGGATCCGGCGGCGAGCTCGTCCGCGATCTTGCCGGTGCCGTCGGGCGAGTTGTCGTCGACGACCAGGAGGTGGAGGTCGGGCAGGTCGAGGTCGGCGAGCAGTCCGGCGAGGACCGGAAGGTTCTCCCGTTCGTTGTAGGTGGGTACGACCACAACGACCTTCGGGGAGGCCTCGACCATGTTCTGTCCCTCGCGTGCTCTCCGGCCGGTGCCGCGCAGTGGCACCGGTTCGGACGGATGTCCGGTACTACGGCCGTGCGAGTCTATCCGCGGCGGTTCGTAGGCTGTCCCGGTGGGTCCGGCCACCGGTCGGGCGGGCACGTCCCGAGGGCCGGCCGGAGTCCGCGCGGGTGTCGCGGACGGACCGGCCGGCGCACCGTCACCGGCCTAGCGGGACCGGCGGGAGCTCCAGGCGGGGGCGACGATCGCGACCAGCGCGACGGCGAAGCCGATCTGCAAGAGGTGCCGGATCCAGTCGATGCCGGAGGTGTGGCGGACGCCGATCCAGCCGGCCATCGCATTGCCCAGCCAGGCGCCGGCCGCGCCGAGCAGCATGGTGAGCCACCACGGGATCGACTGCGGTCCGCGGAGGATCAGTTTGGCCAGCACCCCCAGCACGAAGCCGATGAGCAGAATCCACAGGAGCTGGAACATCGCATTCCACCTTTCGAGGCGCGTTTCCCCATGATCGCCCGAACGGCCCGGACCGGCACCTCGACCGCGTGGTCACGCCCCTCGATCCCGTCAGCCCGCCGTCCCGCCCGCCGGGCCCGCACCGCCGCCGCCCCCGCTCAGCGCGGCTCCGGTCGCCGGGTCGAAGACGTGGAGCCGTTCGGTGTCGATCCACAGCTCCAGCGGGGCCCCTTCGGCCGCCCGGGTGGCGGTGCCGATCCGCGCCACGACCTCCCGCCCGGGCGCCCCGGCACCGGCCTCCCGCTGCTGCGCGCCGAGCTCCTCCAGACCGCCCCCGACGACCGGATCACCCTCGACGGTGAAGTGCACGAACACGTCCGAGCCCACCGACTCCACGACCTCGACCCCGACCGTGACGGTCGCTCCGCCGACCGGGTGCTCCAGCAGTGCGGCGTCCTCGAAGTGCTCCGGGCGGATGCCGACCACCACTTCGCGCGGCGCGTCGGCGGCCGTGAGGCCCCGGCGCAGCCGGTCGCCCACCGGCAGGTCGCCGAGCGCGGTGCGCAGCACGCCCTCCTCCAGCCGTCCGTGCAGCAGGTTCATCCCGGGCGAGCCGATGAAGCCGGCGACGAACAGGTTGGCCGGCCCGTCGTAGAGCCGCTGGGGCGCGCCGACCTGCTGGACGACGCCCGCGCGGAGCACCACCACCCGGTCGCCGAGCGTCATCGCCTCGACCTGGTCGTGGGTGACGTAGACGGTGGTGGTGCCGAGGCGGCGCTGGAGCCGGGAGATCTGGGTGCGCATCTGCACCCGCAGCTTGGCGTCCAGGTTGGAGAGCGGTTCGTCCATGAGGAACGCCTTGGGGTCGCGGACGATCGCCCGTCCCATGGCGACGCGCTGGCGCTGCCCGCCGGAGAGGAGGGCGGGCCGGCGGTCGAGGTGTTCGGTGAGGTCGAGGATCCGGGCGGCCTCCTCGACCTTGGCGGCGACGACGGCCTTGTCGGTCCTGGCGAGCCGCAGCGCGAAGCCCATGTTCTGGCGGACGGTCATGTGCGGGTAGAGCGCGTAGCTCTGGAACACCATCGCGATGTCGCGGTCCTTGGGCGCGCGGTCGTTGACCACCTGCCCGCCGATCCGCAGGGTGCCCCCGGTGATGTCCTCCAGGCCGGCGATCATGTTGAGGGTGGTGGACTTCCCGCAGCCCGAGGGGCCGACCAGGATGACGAACTCACCGTCCGCCACGGTCAGGTCGACGTCGCGGACGGCGACCGAGCCGTCCGGGTAGCGCTTGGTGATGCCGTCGAGGACGATCTCGGCCATGGGTTCTGGTCACCCCTTCACTGCGCCGGCGGTGAGGCCGGCCACGATGCGGCGCTGGAAGAACAGGACGAAGAGCACGATCGGCACCGTGATCACCACGGCCGCGGCGGCGATCGAGCCGGTCGGCTGCTGGAACTGGGAACTGCCGGTGAAGAAGGCGATCGCGGCCGGGACGGTCCGGGCCGCGTCGGTGGAGGTCAGCGAGATCGCGAAGAGGAAGTCGTTCCAGCAGAAGATGAAGACCAGGATGCCGGTGGTGAACACCCCGGGCGCGGCCAGCGGGGCGATGACCAGGCGGAACGCCTGGGCGGGTGTCGCGCCGTCCACCTTGGCGGCCTTCTCCAGGTCCCACGGGATCTCCCGGAAGAAGGCCGACAGGGTGTAGATCGCCAGCGGCAGCGAGAAGGTCATGTAGGGGATGATCAGCCCGAGCCAGGTGTCGAAGAGGCCGAGCACGCGCTCGATCTCGAAGAGCGGCGAGACCAGGGAGATCGGCGGGAACATCGCGATCAGCAGGGACATCCCGATCAGCAGCCGCTTCCCGGGGAAGCGCAGCCGGGCCACCGCGTAGGCCGCCATGGTGGCGAGCACGAGGGCGAGCGTGGTGGCGATCACCGCGATGCCGATCGAGTTGACGAGGGCCCGGGTGAACTCCGAGGTGCGGAAGATGCCGCGGTAGTTCTCCAGCGTCCAGCTGCGCGGGACGAAGTCGCCGTCGGACAGGGTGCCCGGGTCCTTGAACGACAGTGCGGCGATCCACCAGACCGGGAACAGCGCGTACAGCACCACCACCAGGTTGACCACGCCCCAGCCGGTCCGGGCACGGGCCTGGCGGGCGGTCACCGGCGCTCCGTCGCGCCGCCCGGCGCGGCGGCGCCGAAGACCTTGACGAAGACCAGGGCGATCGCCGCCACGCAGAGGAAGATCAGCACCGAGATCGCCGAGCCGATCCCCAGGTTGAGCGCGGTGAAGAGGTTGTCGTATCCGAGGATCGACACCGAGCCGGTGTCGTTGGCACCGCCGGTCAGCACGTAGATGTTGTCGAAGATCCGGAACGCGTCCAGGGTGCGGAACAGCAGGGCCACCAGGACGGCGGGCTTCATCAGCGGCAGGACGACCAGCCGCAGCCGTTGCCCGAAGCCGGCGCCGTCGACCATCGCGGCCCGGACGGTCTCGGTGGGCACCAGCGCCAGCCCGGCCAGCAGCAGGAGCGCCATGAACGGGGTGGTCTTCCACACCTCGGCCAGGATGATCAGCCCGATCGCCGGCCAGTGCTCGGTGAGCGGGGCGCTGCCCTCCGGGAGCAGCGCCGCCAGGTAGCCGGTGCCCGGCGTCCAGGCGTACTGCCAGGAGTAGGCGGCGACCACCGTCACGATGCCGTACGGCACCAGTACCGCCGTGCGCACCAGGCCCCGGCCGACCACCGCCCGGTGCATCACCAGCGCCAGGGCCAGGCCGAGCACCAGCTCGACGGTGACCGAGACGGCGGTGATCAGCACCGTCACCCCCAGGGCCTGCCACCAGTACGGGGAGGAGAGCACGGCCCCGTAGTTGGCGAGCCCGACGAACGAGGCCCGGTCCGGGAAGCGCAGGTCGTAGCGCTGGAGCGAGAGGTACACGGCGTAGCCGACCGGGTAGGCCGTCACGAGGGTCATCACCAGCACGGCGGGGGCGCACAGCAGCCAGCCGAGCCGGCGCTCCTCGCGGGAGCCGGCCGACCTCCGGCCCGGCGGTGCGTCCGGGCGGGGCGGGCGGGCGGTGGTGGCGGTCATGGGATCAGCCCCTTCGAGCCGAGCGCGTCCCTGATCTGGCCGGAGAGCGCCGCGACGGTGCGTTCCGGGTCGACCGCCGAGGGCGGCGAGAGGGCGTGCGCGACGGCGATCGAGACGTTCTGGTACGCGGGCGTCTGCGGCCGTACCGAGGCGGTGTCCAGGGCCGCCAGGACGTCGGCGGCGAACGGGTAGCTGTCGGTGAGCTCGGCGGCGGTGTACAGGCTGCGCAGGGAGGGCGGCAGACCGCCCTTGAGCGCGTTGGCCAGTTGGTTGTCGCGGTTGCGCAGGCAGAGGGTGGCCTCCTGGGCCAGGTCGGGGTGGCGGGAGTAGGCGCCGACGGCCAGGTCGATGCCGCCGATGGTGACGGTGGCGGGCCGTCCCGGGACGACGGCGGGGTAGGGCGCCCAGCGGAAGTGCGGGAACAGTTCGGGCTCGTTGGCCTTCATCGACGGGTAGACGAAGGGGTAGTTGAGCTCGAAGGCGGCGGTCCCGGACTCCGTCGCCAGCCGGTTCTGGTCCTCCATCTGGTTGGCGAGGGAGGGGTCGGCGGCGGGGGAGCGGGCCAGGTCGCGGATGACCTGCGCGGCGGCGACGGCCGGCTCGCCCAGCGACGGCGCGGACGCGTCCGGGGTGAGGATCGACCCGCCGGCGCTGGTGACCAGGGTGTTGAACCAGACCGTCAGACCCTCGTACTGGGCGCCCTGGGTCTCGACGAAGTGGGGCTTGCCCTCGGCGGCCAGTTGCCGGGCCCGGTCGAGCAGTTCGGCCCAGGTGCGCGGTGCGCTGGGGACCAGGTCGTCGCGGTACCAGAGCAGTTGGGTGTTGGAGTTGTACGGGACGGCGTAGAGCCGGTCCTTCCAGGTGGCGGTGCGCAGGGCGGCGGCCAGGGTGTCCTCGCTCGCCCGCTCCCGCAGCGGGCCGGTCCACTCGCGGGCCCAGCCGGCCTCGGCGAACTCGGCGGTCCAGGTGACGTCCAGCCCCATGATGTCGACGCCGCTGTCGTGCGCGGCGAGCCGGCGGACCAGCTGCTGGCGCTGGCCGTCGGCGGTGCGCGGCAGCTTGTTGTAGCGGATCGTGTAGCGGCCGCCGGAGGCGCTGCCGCAGGAGTCGGCGGCCTGCTGGAGCGCGCCCGAGTCGTCGGGGAAGTTGTACCAGTCGAGGGTGACCGGGCCGTTCCCGGTTCCGTTCCCGGCGCCGCTGCCGCAGGCGGCGAGCGCCCAGGTGAGCAGCAGGACCAGGACGAGCGCGGTGCGGTCGCGGACTCCGGTCATCGTGGTCCCTCCCGTCGGCGGCCTGCGGGTGGCCACGCTAGGCGGTCGGGCCGGAGGGGCCCGGAGCCGGCGACGGGACACACCCGGGGACCGCCCGCGCGGCCTAAGGCCCGGCCCGGCGCGGTCGTCGGGCCGGGCCTCACACCGCGGTCAGGGCGCCGGGACGAGGGTGGAGCCGACGAGGTGTTCGGCCAGGCCGGTCCGGCCCGCCTCGCGGTACCAGCGGCGCTGGCGGTCGGCGCCGTTCCCGTTCTGCCGGAACGCCTGCCACAGGTCGGACACCCGGTCGGTGTCGCCGGCGGCGTCGAGACCGGGGGCGATCCGGGCCCACAGCTCCTCGATCACGGCGGCGGTGGGGCGGGCGACGCCGTCCAGCGGGGAGATCAGGGCGCCGTGCAGGCCGGCGTGCGCGGCGTGCCAGGTGGCGGCGCGCACCAGCTCGTCGGGCGTCTCCGGACGCGGGCGCCCGGCCCGCTCGTCCAGGACCGCCGAGGTCACCAGGGCGCGGATCAGGCCGGCGAAGAGCTCGGCGTCCGCCACCGTCAGCTGGACGTCGGCCGCCCGCACCTCGACGGTGGGGTAGCGGGCGGAGAGGCGGGCGTGCCAGTACACCTGGCCCTCGTCGGTGATCGCCCCGGCGGTGAGCAGCGCGTCCACCCGGCGTCGGTGGTCGGCCGCGTCGCGGAAGAGCGGCGGCGGGCCGCTGACCGCCCACTGGTCGAACTGGACCGTGCGCCAGCTGGCGAAGTGGGTGTCGCGGTCGCGCCAGTACGGCGAGTTGGCGGCCATCGCGACCACGACCGGCAGCCAGGGGCGCAGCCGGACGAGGGCGCCGAGCCGCTCCTCCGGGTCGGGGACGCCGACGTGGACGTGCATGCCGTTGAGCATGAGGTCGTCCACCAGGGAGGGCGCCTGGCGGCGGGCCCGCCGGTAGCGGTCACCGTCGGTGACCGGGACGGGCCCGTCATGGCCGAACGGGGCAGCCCCGACGGGCACGACGCGGCAGCCGTTGCGCGCGGCCGCGGCGCTCAGTCCGGCGCGGATGCGGACCAGGTGGCGGGAGACCGCCGCGAGGTCCTCGCAGACCGGTGTGGCCGTCTCCACCTGCACCTGGAGCAGCTCGTGCTGGGCCTCGTCCGGCCGCAGCGCGGGCGCCAGGTCGGCGGCGGCCAGGACCTCGGCGGCGCGGGGGACGGGTGTCGCGTCCCGCGGGTCGATCAGTAGGTACTCTTCCTCGACTCCGAGTGTCAGCATGGCCTCCCGGCTACCCCGGCAGGCCGTTCCCACGCCGCGGACGGGCGGCGTCCCGGGCTGGCGGGAGGCCGGCGGGAGGCCGGAGGGCGGGACGGACGCCCGGCAGGCGGGGTGGGTCCGCCCCCGGATCCGCCGGACGGCAGCCGTTTGGTGCTGCCGGGAGCGGTTAGGCGAGAGGCCGGCGCCCGGTTCCCGGAGGACTTCGCCGCCGGCCGCGAGGGCCGTCCCGGCGGGGCCGGTCCCCTGCCGTCCCGTCCCGTCCCGAACGACCGAAGGAGCTCCCGCATGCACGCGACCCAGGCGTCCCCGCTCGGCCCCGGCTCCGACCTGGCCGACCTCGGCGAACTCGCCCAGCAGCTCCGGGTGGACGCGGTCCGGGCCGGCACCGCCGCCGGCTCCGGGCACCCCACCTCGGCCCTGTCCGCCGCCGACCTGGTGGCCGTGCTGGCCGCCCGCCACCTGCGCTACGACTGGGAGGACCCGGCGAACCCGGGGAACGACCACTTCGTCCTCTCCAAGGGGCACGCCTCGCCCCTGCTCTACGCGATGCTCCGGGCCGCCGGAGCGATCTCGGAGGACGAACTCCTGACCACCTACCGGCGCGCCGGGGCCCGCTTGCAGGGCCACCCGACGCCGGTGCTGCCCTGGGTGGACGTGGCCACCGGCTCGCTCGGCCAGGGGATCGGCTACGGGGTGGGGATCGCGCTGGCCGGCCGGGACCTCGAACACCGGCCGTACCACGTCTGGGTGCTGTGCGGGGACGGCGAGATGGCCGAGGGGTCGGTCTGGGAGGCCCTGGACGCGGCAGGGCACCACCGGCTCGCCAACCTCACCGTGATCGTCGACGTCAACCGCCTCGGCCAGTCGGGCCCCACCGCACTGGGCCGGGACGTGGACGCCTACGCCCGGCGGATCGAGGCGTTCGGGTGCCGCGCCCTGGTCGTCGACGGCCACGACCCGGCCGCCGTGGACGAGGCGCTGCGGACCGCCGCCGACGGCCTGCAGCCGACCGTGGTGGTCGCCGGCACGGTGAAGGGCCGGGGCTTCGCCGAGGTGGAGGACGCCGAGGGGTGGCACGGCAAGCCCTTCCCCGAGGACATGGCCGCGCGGGCGGTCGAGGAACTGGGCGGGGTCCGCCACCTGCGGGTCCGCGGCCCGAGGCCGCCCGCCGCACCGGCCCCGACTCCGGCTCAGGCACCCGCCCCGATTCCGGCTCAGGCTCGGACACCGGCCCCGGGCGCGACGCCCGCCCCGGTCGGCACCGGCCGCCCGGTGGAGCTGCCGGTCTTCGAGGTCGGCGACGAGGTGGCCACCCGGGCGGCGTACGGCCGGACCCTGGTCGCGCTCGGCGACGCCCGCCCGGAGGTGGTGGTCCTGGACGCCGAGGTCGGCAACTCCACCACCACCGAGGACTTCGCCGAGGCCCACCCGGACCGCTTCTTCCAGTCGTACATCGCCGAACAGCAGATGGTGGCCACCGCCGTCGGGATGGCCGTCCGCGGCTACCGGCCCTACGCCACCACCTTCGCCGCGTTCCTCACCCGGGCCCACGACTTCGTCCGGATGGCGGCCGTCTCCCGGGTGGACCTGGCGCTGTGCGGGACCCACTGCGGGGTGGAGATCGGCCCCGACGGCCCCTCCCAGATGGGGCTGGAGGACCTCGCGATGATGCGGGCCGTCCGGGGCTCCACGGTGCTGTACCCCGCCGACGCGACCTGCACCGCCGCTCTCACCGCCACCATGGCCGACCTGGACGGGATCTCCTACCTGCGCGCCACCAGGGGCGCCCACCCCGTCCTCTATCCCGAGGGCGAGACCTTTCCCGTCGGCGGATCCAAGAACCTTCGGGGCGGCGGGGAAGGGGACCGGGTGACCCTGCTCGGCGCCGGTGTCACCGTCCACGAGTGCCTGAAGGCCGCCGACCGGCTCGCCGAACTCGGCGTCGCGACCCGGGTGATCGACCTCTACTCGGTCAAACCGCTGGACGCCGCCGCCGTACGGCGCGCCGCCCAGCAGACCGGGGCCCTGGTCGTCGTCGAGGACCACCACCCCGAGGGCGGCCTCGGCGAGGCGGTGCTCACCGCGCTCGCCGGCGAACGGCACGGCCCGGCCGTCGCCCACCTGGCGGTCCGCACCCTGCCCGGCTCGGGCACCTCCGCCGAACTCCTCGCCGAAGCCGGCATCGACGCCGACGCCATCACCTCGGCGGCCCTCGACGTGACCGGTGCGAGGCAGACGGCCTGACCGGCCGGCAGCCGGCAGG
>NZ_JBHXKE010000098.1:0-32496 GCF_042722765.1 Kitasatospora sp. NPDC058406 | reverse complement strand
GTCCCCTCGCGTGAACGCGAGGGGACCGCGACCGTCCGCTAATGAGGGAAAGGGGCATCAGGATTTCCTGATGGCCCAGCAGTGTTAGTCCCAGCGCTGGTTGTTCCCGCCGTTGTCGGGCCCGGTGTAGATTTTGGCGCTGCTATTTCCGTCCAGGATGCGGTTGGTGGCCGCGTTCTGGAGCTTCCACACGCTGCCGACCGGGATCTCGTGCCAGCGCTGCCAGGCGTTGGTCGAGTCGACGTTCTGACCGCAGGGTTCTACGTAGACGACGTCGTTGTAGTTGGTAAGGCACTTACCGGTCAGGTCGCGCAGATTCCAGGTGCCGTCGCTGTTCTGCTGCTCCTTCCACCAGTAGATTCCGCCGCTACCGTAGACGTCGTGGGATTCGGTCGAATAGAGGAAACGACCGGTTGACACGTTCTGCCAGGTGACGGAAGATCCAGGAACTGCATTGGCGGTCCCGGAAGTGACCGCCACCAGTGAAATTCCTGTGGCCAGAACCACGGCCGCCTGCATGAGCTGCTTTTTCCCGAGCTTCATATTGCCCCTCCCCTGGAATATGTGTTCGGCGAATCGGTCTGCAGTGTACCGACAATATATCCCGCAGAACTCGATATCTATACGATACATAGGGTGATCGGCTATGGCAATAGGGGTATTTTTGGCCACTGGTTCGATGTGTAATTTGCAGAAATATCGTCCGGATGTCCGCCTGTGTGGCATGTGGGACTCTATGTGGATGGATCTCCTGCACTGTTATGCTTTGCCTGTGAACTAGGGCGAATGGATCCCGGGGTGCGGATCTATCGCACCCCCTGCGACTTCACCGTCGTCTCCGCCCCGAGCTCGTCACCGCGCTGCGCCCGCCGACCCATGGGCAGCGCATCGAGACCGGTTGGAGCTCCGCCCCAGTGGAGGGCTTGCGGAGATCCACCCGATCACGCTAGCTATAGGCCGGCCGGGTCGTAGAGCAGCCAGGCGCCCTGCTTGCCCTCGCCCCCCGTCGCCGGGTTCGCCAGCGTGGGGCAGGACCCACACCGCTCCTCGACCCGCCCGAACCGGCCCCGGCCCCGGCCCCGCGAGCTCCAGCGGCTGGAAGCCCGCCTCCTCGCGACTGACACCACCCTGTTCACCGCCACCCCCTGGCACGGCGCCGCGCTGCGCCTGAGCACCGCCAACCCGACCTGGTACGGGCTCGGCGACGGCCGCCGCCCCCTGGTGCGGGGCGGGCGGCCGGATCGGTGGGGACCGGGGCAGTGGCGGTGCTCTCCTACGGTGTGCAGGTGTCGAGCATCTGGTTGAGCGCGGCCTTCTCCGGCTCGGTCACGCTCAGGTCGTAGACGTGCTTGGTGTCGGTCCACGCCCGGCTGTAGGTGCACCAGTAGCCGGTGGTCGGCGGGCGCCAGGCATCCGGCGTCTTGTCGCCCTTGGACCTGTTGGAGGCGGCGGAGACCGCGATCAGCTGGCTGTGGACGAGGTCGTTGGCGAAGGCGCGGCGCTTGGCGGTGGTCCAGGTGTCGGCCCCCGACCTCCAGGCCGCGGCGAGCGGGACCATGTGGTCGATGTCGAGCTGCTTGGCGTCGGTGAAGACCCGGTCGTCGTAGGCGCTGACCCACGTTCCGGCCACGGCCCGGCACAGTTCGTCCTGGATGACTCCCTCGCCGTCGCGGGCGAGGACGGTCTCGCGGGTGTCGCACTCCCCGGAGATCTTGATCCAGTGGGGGAAGCGGTCGCGGCTGTAGCCGTCCATGGAGTGCGGCGGTTCGACGACCAGCTCGTCGAGCTCGGCCCGGACGACGTCGGCGGGCGGTGGCTCGGGCAGATCGCGCCGCAGGGCGGCGGGGCCGGCGGTCGCGAGGGTCTCGGCAGCGGCCGGCGCGGCCGCGGGCAGGAGGACCGCGGCGAGCGCGGTCAGGACGGTGGCAGTACGGCGCCACCCGGTAGCGGTGATCATGCGCCACGACTACCGGTGGTCGGCCCACGGCCGACGGCCGGTCATCAGTTGGCGGCGTGGCGCGCGGTGTTGTTGACGGCACGGCGTCGTCGGCGCGGGACGTGCTCGGGTCCCGGGTACTCGCTCGGCGGCCCGGTCAGCGGGTCACGGCCACCATCAGGGTGTGGCCGTGTGGGCGCGCACCTGCACTACCCGCGCCGCCTGGACGTGGTCGAGCAGGCCCGCCTGGCCCGGCCCGGCCTGGCCTGTCGGTGTTGGCCTCGCTCGACGGCCTGGCCGCCGAGGTGGTCCGGGTCTGCGGCCTGCCGTAGTCCCCGGGTCGGCCCCCCTGGTGACCCCGCGCCCGGCAACGGCGGTCGGCCCGGGGCCCCCGCCCCCCCCGCATTGGGTGGCTCACCGGCCCCGGCTGGACCGGACTGTCCGTTGTTCCGTCACCCGCATCGGCGCCCGGCTGCGAGAGCCGGAGGCCTGGAAGCTGCTGCGGCGCCTGGCCCGCCGGGCCGCCCTGCCGCAGGCCGACTCGATCCGCCCGCACGTCCTGCGCGGCGACGGCATCACCGACGCCCTCGACGCCGGCGACAAGCTGGAGGACGTCCAGGACGCCGCTGATCACCGGGACCCGCGCACCACCCAGCGATACAACCGCCGCCGCAAGCGGCTCGAGCGCCACCCTGGCCACGGCCTCGCGGCCCGGCTCGCCGACAGGCTCGCCGCCGACGGCATCGAGCTCGTCGACGCCGACAACGACAAGGACGCGCTACCCGGCCAGCTCGCCGTGCCGATGCCCTGATCGGGAGCGGGCGGTCCGCCGACGGCGACAACACGGACAGGAGCCACCAACGACTTGCGTGCGATGGAGTCGTGAGGAGCGCACACCGGCGCACGGAATGCTGGCCCGCTCGTCGGCGAAGTACTACTCGATCGCTCCCCGTCGACGTCGCCGAGCGGCCTCCGTGCGCCGGTGTGGGGGAGTCCGCTCGGGCCTGAAAACGCAACAGGTGACATGCAAAACTGCATGTCACCTGCGGTGAACGGGTCGGCGCGGCAACGCCTCGTCGTTCGGGTCCCTGGGTGTTCCGGTGGAGTCCGTTCCCGCCTAGGGAGCAAGCACGAAGTTGATGGTGCCCGCTTTCGCAAAAGACTCACACGCGCCTCACCGGCCCGCAATGGGAACTGGGACCGTGCCGCATCAACTGTCACAACCACCCACGTTGACGATGGGACCTGCTACATTTGGCCGCCTTTTGGGGTACAAGAGCACTTGACGCGAGGAATCCTCGCTGTTCAGAGCAGTGTTGACCCGCGATCGGCCCCTGGTCGGTTCCTCTTCGCCGGACCCGAGGTCTTGAGGTTCGACCCGTGAAAAACACCCACTCAGGGCTTGCGCAAGCACCCGATCGGTGGGACGGGAATGCATCAAAAGGTGCCCGCAACCCAGGGTGGAAGACCGTGTATGTCGCACGGGGTGGGATGATCTGAGCGACCGCCAGTTGCGGGGGACGGCAATCCCCGGCAGCGCCAGCGCGGTCCGGGCCGGAAGGCCCCGGTGGAGTCCGTTCGAAATTCCCTGGGAGAAGAATGTCCAAGATCAAGCGCCGTCCGGTGGCTGTCGCTGCTGCCTGTGTGAAGACCCGCCCGACGCCCCCGAGGGTGGCCGGACTGTCCGGCATCGAGGCGATCATCGTGATCGTCCTGATGCTGATCGCGGTCGTGCTCGTGGTCATCGGGGTGTCCGTCACCACGGTTCTGGAGCTGGTGGGCGGCATCGCCGTGATCTCGGTGGGCATCATCGTGTCCGTCCGGAAGAACCGGTACCTGCGCCTGGCCTCGCTGGAGGCCTGACGCCCGATGGGACGCCCTGAGCGGCCCGTCACCACGCGTACCAAGGAGCTGACGGCCCTGGCGCAGTACCTGCGGGTACTGCGCCAGGCCTCCGGCCACACCTACACCCAGCTCGACAGCATCACCGGCATGCGCTCCACGCGGCTCTCACGCGCCGCGAGCGGTGACGCGGTGCCGACGCTGGAGGTAGTGGAGGCGTACGCGCTGGGATGTGGGGCCACGAAGAAGGAATTCACCACGGCACGACGGTTGTGGCGGGCCGCGCGTGGGGCGGAGTCGACGTCTCCGACCGAGCGACCTACGCACATCACCATGATCAACACCCCCCGGGACCTGTGGCACGCGATGGTGCACCTGCGCCAGAAGGTCGGCCGTCCCTCCCTGCGGGAACTGGAGCAGCGGGCCGGCGGCCTCGGTCTGCTCCCGCGCAGCACCCTGAGCCGGGTGCTGCGCGGCCTGGCCCGCCCCGACCGGGAGTTCCTGGAGCACTTCGTCCGGGCCTGCGAGGTCCCGCCCTCGGAGATCAAGCACTGGCTGGAGGCGTGGGACCGGGTCAACGCGCCCCGCCCGCCCTCGAGCCTGTGGGCGAAGTCGTCGAACCGTCAGGTGTCGCTGCAGTGGGCCCCGGCCTCGTGGGCCAACCACGTGCGGCCCCTCGCGGACATGGACGTCCACATCGAAGATTCCGGGCGTACCGCCGAGGAGCGCCGGATCGTGCTGAGAATCCCCTTCCAGGCCCGCACTGCAGCCGAGTTCAAGGTCGCCACGATGGAACTCGCACGACAGCTCATGAACCTCGAGCCCCCCGGCCGACCAAGCCTAGGACCTGAGGGTTCCTGGCCAGAATGACAGTACTGGGTGGCCGCGGCTCGGCAGTTCGCCCGGTTCAGGGGCTGAACAGCGGCGCCGCTCGTCGGCTATCCCGCCCCGCCCAACACAGTCCGCCGTGGCTGCTGGAGGACCTCGCCAAAGTCGACGGGATGGTGCGGTCGGCGCTCGCGAAACTGGCCGCTTGGGAGCGCCACCTCGCGGGCTGGCTTTTGCTGGGCTGGTCGCCGTCGACCCGCAGGTCCCACCCGACCCGGCCACGGCCGAGCGCGGCCGGGTGGTGGACGAGCACCTGCAGCAGGCCCCACACAGCGCTGCTGTCCGCCGTCACCGAGTAGCACCACGGCGGCCACGGACCACGCCCTGGTGACTCACCGACGGGTCCTCTACTGGCTGGCCTTGAAGGCGTCCCGGCGCGCCTTGCGGGCGTCCCGCATCGCCTGGTGCTCGGCGGGCTGGACGTAGAGCACGACCACGGCCTCGGTGATCAGGTCCGCGACGTCGGCGACCTCGGCAGCGGAGAACTCCAAGCCGTCGTGCAGAGACCAGTTACCGAGGAAGCGGGCCTCGTGGAGGTCTTCCACTATCTCGGGGGTGACGCCGTGGTTGGCCAGGTCCTCAATCTTGGCGTCGAGGTTGTTGCCAGTGGTGCCGCGGTCCTTGCAGAGTTCCTCGACTGCAGCACGGTGCATCGCACCAGCCGCCCGGTAAGCGGCGGCGGACTCGGCCCGAGCGCCCTCGGCGAACAGGTCCCGCACCTTCTGCGGCGCCGCCGTGTGCAGCTCGCGAGGCTCCCAGTGCGGCCAGGCCTGCCGAAGGTCGCCGACCTGGTTCCTGCGCCCGTCGTCCGTGAGATGGAGCAGTTGGTGCAGGACCACGGTCTTGGAGCAGTGCCGACAGGCGAGGACCAATTCCCGCAGCCAGGTGTCCCCCGCCTGCTTGATCAGAGTTGTGTTCGCGTGGTCTTCGAGTTGGCGGGGCCAGATCCAGTCCGCGCTGCATCGGTGAAAGCTGGCGTGGACCTGGCAGTTCGGGCATAGGCCCGGCTCGGGGAAGCCGTCTTTGGTGATGGTGAGGGTGGTTACGGTCCAGGGATACCGGACTGGACCGACATCGGGCACCGGGTTTTTCCGGGCCGGTCCTCTCTGTCGGGCCTACGCTGACGGTGGGCCCGCGACGGTCGCAGACCCGAGGGGAGAGCGCAGGGTGGATACCGAGACGATGATCGCGCTGGCCTCGGCGGCCATCGGCGGCGGTACCGGGGCCATCGCCTTCTGGCAGGCCCGGATCGCTCGCCGCCAGGCGAGGATCGCCCAGGAGACTGCTGACCTGGCTCAGCGCCAGGCCAACGCCGCCGAGCAGCAAGCGAAGGCCGCCGAGGACCAGGTCGCGCTGATGCTCCGCCAGCTCGACGCCGAGGACGCGGAGCGCCGCGAGGCCCGTGGCCCGGCGTTCGAGACCAAGCACCGGCACCGGATCGACGGAGCGCCCGCTCGGTGGTGCGTCACGAGGTTCGAGCTCACCCAAACCGCGGGCCCGGCCCTGGCAGAGGTCACAGTCACCGTTGCAGGGAACGGAGTCTTCGGCATCTGGGCCGGAGGCGAGGCGCTGGCCTCCGCCTACACCCAGCCCGGTCCGGTCAGCACCGGCTTCACCATCACCGTGGACGTCGCGGTCGACCCGACGTCCACGGACAAGACCCCGGTGCTCTTCACCCTCGAATGCCGCGCCCAGGAGGGCGCCGACAACTGGCGCCGCTCGCAGACTTCGCACGTCCCCGCCTACAGCCGGATCTCCTCGCCGGCCCGCCGGTCCTTCCGGTGAGCGACCTCGCGGTACGGCCGACGGACGCGGTAGCGCCCGCCGCCCCGCTCGACCCCCGCGACGACTGGCCGGCCGGGGCCCGCGGGCTGCGCGAGGACCTGGTCGCCGAGTGGGGCAAGGACGACCCGTGGGTGGCCGTCATCAGCGACGGCTGCGCCTTCCCGGGCGGGCGCAGTGTGTACGAGCCAGACGGGAGCGGCCGGTGGACCTGGGTCCGGAACCTGCCCTGGGAGGCGATGTGAGGGCCGGGCCGCATCGCCGCGCGTGAGATGCAGGTGTTGTTCTTCTACGGGGTGAAGGGATCCCTACCGGGCCTGCGCATGTGTCGAGGCTGATACATCGGCTCGGGCGGAAGATGCTTCGCGGCGACAACCTGCTCACTGCTCCACGACACACCGCTGTCCCGAGCGGTCGCCTCAACGCGGATGGTGATCTCCACCAGCTCAGCGTGCCGGTACTCCAGGCCGATCCATGCCCTGAGTGCGGCGCCGTTGGCGCTTTCACCCAGGTCAAGAGTGCGCGATTCGCCCCATTCGTCGCGAAGGCGGCGAATGTTCGCCACATAGTTCCCCTGGACGCTCACCCGCACAGTCGAGAGGGCCGGGCCCTTCACTTGCGTCAGACGGAGCCCGACGCAGGGTTGATTGTTGTCGTCCTCGGCGATCTCGCCGTTCTCGACCCTGAAGTCGGGCTTGCCGGCATCCAGCCGGTCCTGTTCTTCAGCTTCAATCTGCCGCTGCATCAGCTGAACCTGCCTCTCTGCTGCTGTTGCCTGGCGGCGAGCGGAGCTCGCAGAGTCCTCGGCGGTTCGTGCCTGGCCCTTCGCCAGTCTTGCCTGCCATATGGCGGTGGCAGCTCCCAGAGCGCTGATGATCGCGCCGCCTATCGCTGTCCAGCCTTCGACGTTCACGTTGCCCCATTCGCTCGAACTCGAAGCGACACGATAGGGCGTTGCACCTACTGCGGGACACATTCCAAGGCTGGTCGGGCGATCACGTCTCCTGGCGAGCGGATGTTCACGGGCGCGTGGGTGTGAAGGTTCGTTCACCCCTGCCGTGGGGTGGGCAGGTACCGGGTGTGAGTGGAACCGAGTACGGCTTCGACGCGGCGAGGTTGCGTGCGGCGCGGGTGGCGGCCGGGGCGTCGGCGGCCGGCGTCGGCTGGGTCGGGGGCGTCGGGGGCGTGGCCGAGCACGTGCCGCCGGGTGGCGGCCGCGACTACGTGTCGGCCTCGGGTGTCCCGGTCGGCCGTGCGGGTGCCGTGGCTTTGGTGGTGCCCGGCTCGGGGCCCTCGTCCGGGGCGTGCGCAGCGGCGTACGGCCGCCGCCTTGGAGGGCGGCGGCCGTACGGGCTTGGGTGTGCTTCTTGGTGTCAGCCCATTTGCTGGACGCCCCCGTAGTAGGTCAAGGCGGTTTTGTGGCACCAGCTGCGACCGTCGCAGACGCTGTCCATGTCCTGGCGGAAGATCTTGTCGACGCGGTCCTTGGGGGAGGGGCCGTTCTTGCCGGATCGGAAGGCATCTTCGCCGAGGAGGTCGCGGAAGTTGCGGTAGCCGAAGTCGTGGCGGATGCAGGGGAGGGTGAAGTCGTAGCCGAGGGGCTTGTTCGGAAAGACGTTGCAGGTGTTGGTGGACCACTTGAATTCGTATCGGTCGGGCGTGCCCTGCAGGTGCTCGTTGCGCAGCCGCTTCCACTCGTCGCGGGCGGCCGGGCCGGTCTGCTCCAGGCGCTCCAGGAGGGCGAGCTTGTCTGCGCGGCTGGCCGGCGCCGCGACGGGAGACCCGGCGGACTTCCAGGGGTTCTTCTTGTCCCCGGTGTAGCGGTAGAGGGCGGCGCCGTCGGGGGAGATGCCGTAGAGCTGGTCGCCGGAGCCGGCGAAGGCGGCTGCGGGGCCGCCGATCTTGTCCCACTTGCCGTTGCCGCTGTGCTTGACGATGCCTCCGTTGCCCGGGTTGACGGCGAAGAGGGTGTTGGCGGCGACGATCCGCTCGGTGGGGGTGTTGCGGATGTTGGTCCACTTGCTGGCGGTGCCGGTCTTGCCGTTCCACTCCAAGATGCCGGAGCGGTCGGGGGCGAGGCCGTAGAGGTTGGTGTCGGTGACGGCGAACTGGGCGCCGGGGCCGCCGATGGTGGACCACTTGTTAGGGCTGTCGTACTTGGCGATGCTGCCGGTCTTGGGGTCGGTGGCGTACAGGGGACTGTCGGAGGGCGCGGACTGTCCCCGGCGGCGGTCCTTCATGGCCGGGGTCTTGCCGGTGTACGTGTAGAGGTGGGCGGCGGGTCCGCCGACCTTGGTCCACACGCCGTTGCTGCCGGTGTACTCCTCGACGCGGGTGTGGTCGGGGGTGATCCGGTAGAGGTGCTTGTTGGTGGCGGCGAGTTCGGCGACGGGGCCGCTGACCTTGGTCCAGTCGTCGGGCTTGCCGTTGTACTTGTAGACGTCGCCGGTGTGCGGGTTGGTGACGTAGACGGTGTCCTCAGCTGCGTAGAGCTCCTTGGCGGGCCCGCCGACCTTCAGCCAGCCGTCCCGGTCGGGGCTCCACAGGTACACCCCCGAGCCGTTCTTGGGCAGCACGAACGCACCGTCGCCGGTTGCGACGACCTTGCCCATCGTCACGGTCGCCGGCGCCGGCGATGTGGTCTTGGCGGGGCCGGCGGCGTTGGCACTCACACTGATGGCCAGGACACCGGCGATGATCAGCGCCACCATCCGCAAGACGCGGACGACCATCCCGCCCGGTGCGGGGGGTGCCGGCGGGCCGGCCGGTTCGGCGTCGCCGCGCCGGGCGGGGGAGGGGTTGGGAAGTGTCACTTCGTGCTCCTCGGTTCTGGGTTCGGGCGTTGCGGGCAGGCTGCTGCGGGGTGTCCGTGGCCGCGGGATGTGGGGCAAGGCGCCGTGCGTGGCCGGGCGGTGATGGCCGGGCGGTGGTGGTGTGGGTGTGCGGGGGTGCCGCCCGGCGCGGCTTGACCGCAAATCAGGAAGCGACGGGCCCGCTGGCCTTGACCCACTGGCGGGGGGTGCCGGTGTACTCGTAGATGCCGGAGTGGTCGGGGCTGACGCCGTAGAGGTGGTCGGTGGTGGTGGTGAAGCTGGAGCCGGGTCCGCCGATCACCGTCCACGTGGCGTGGTCGCGGTCGTACTGCTGGATGTCACCGGAGTCGGGGTTGGTGGCGAACAGCGTGGTGCGGGTGGTGTAGATCCCGGTGGCGGGGCCGCCGACCTTGGTCCACACGCCGTTGCTGCCGGTGTACTCCTCGACGCGGGTGTGGTCGGGGGTGATCCGGTACAGGTGGCTGCCGGTGGCGGCGACGCTGGGCGCACCGCCGGGTGGGGCGGCCGGCGGTGGAGTGTCGGCGGGCTTCGTCGGCGGCGCGGCCGGTGCCGTGGACGGCGCCGAGGGCCTGGCCGCGGACGGTGGCGCGCTGGGGGTCTCGCCCGGGGGTGGGGCGGGAGTCGGAAGTGGCGGAGGCGTGGTACTCGGGGTGGGGACCGGGGGCGGGGCGGGCACCGCGGGCTTGGCCGGGATCGGCGTCGGGGCGGGACCGTCGGTGATGTTCCGGTACTTCAGCGGGACGTACCCGGCGGCGGGGTGGCCCGCGATCTTGCCGGCTCCGCGGTTGGCCGAACCCGCGAGGGCCGGCAGGCCGGGCCGGGGTTCGGCGAGGTAGCGGAAGGAGCCCTTGGACTTGTCGGTCCATCCGGCGAACAGGATGGCGTGCCCGCCCTTGTCGCGGGTGTCCAGTGCGTCCCCGGGCTGCAACTGGTCCCAGGTGATTCGGTCGGCGACCGTGAACAGGCTGTCGGTGTTGAGGCTGTCCTTGAGCTGCCAGGCCATGGAGACGAATCCGGAGCAGTCCTGTCGGTAGGGGCCGCCGGTCGCCGCGTCGCCCCACCACCGGCTCTGGCTGTAGGGCACCTTCTCCTTCACCCAGTGCTGGGCACGGGCGATGGCCTGGGCGCGGGTGGTGGGGCTCCCGGGGACGGCGTCGTTGCCGATGGTGCCGGTGCCGGCCGGCCGCTGCTGCCCGCGGGAGCTGTCGGCGTGTGCGGGCATCACGGCCAGGCAGGTGGCGAGCGCGAGGCCGACGAGAGCGGCGGCGCGCTGTGGTCGGGTCATCGAAGTGGTCCCATCCGTTGTCGGTGAACCCGCTTCCCGGGTTTGGCGGAAGCGGTGGAACACCACGGTGGAACCTGGTCTGATTGTCCGTCAGGCCTCGTCTGTCGGGCCGCAGGTCAACGCGGTGCGGGTTGCGAACACCGGCGAACCTGGGCGAATTTGACGGATATCCGAGGGGGATCGATGGGGAAACCGGGCCGCTCGCAGGGGCCGTTGAAGGGCCGCACCGAGGAGGCAAACGCACTCGCGTCCTTCCTGCGGGTCCTGACCGCCGACAGCACGGTCAGCGATCTTGAGGAGCGCTACAAGCTGGCCAGGAGTTCGTGGAGCGAGTACCGCTCCGGCCAGAGGATCATCCCGTGGGAGCGGCTGCGCCAGATCGTCGAGAGCCGCCACGCCCACGACCCCCGCGCCCGGCAGAAGGTGATGGAGCAGGCCCGCCGGTTCCACGCCGCTGCCGAGGCCGCCCAACCCCCGGCCCAGGCGGCAGTACCCGCTCCGACCCCGGCTGTGAGCGTGCCTGCGCCCGTCGGTACCGGAACCGGACAACCGGCGGACAACCCCGCCACCAGCGAGGACGTGCCGCAGTCCGTTGGCGAGTCGTCCGAGCGGACACCATCTGGCCACCTTGGCCAGGCACCACCGGTGCCTGTGCGGCCGGGAGCCGTGCAAGCCCCCGGCCCGGGCTCTTCGGGGACCTGGTCCGCACCGGTCCCAGACACCCGCCCAGAGCAGGCCGCCGCAGCCGGCACACCGGTCCCGGCTTCCGGCGCCGGCTCCACCGGTGCCAGGGGTTCGTGGTGGAGCCGCTGGCGTACCCCCACCCAGTGGGCCGCCCTCGCCGTGCTCCTGTCTGCTGTCGTGATTGCGAACCAGGCCCAGCGCCCGGGTCGGGAGGGCCAGGCCGACACCGCGCCGGCCGCCACGGCCCCGGGCGAAGGCATCGCACTCCCCGCGTCCACGCCGCCACCCGACACGAGTCCGTCCCCGGCGGCGAGCTCACCCGTGCCGATGCCCGCTTCCGCCGCCGCTCCGGCAGCCGCACAGTCCCCGCCTGCCACTACGGCCTGGTGGGCCGGGGGCAGCACGGTTGCGGCCACCGGCAAGCACCTGTACCGAATCGGCCCGGACCACTCGAGCGTCGACGAATACACCGGCAGCAACGGCATCTGGACCAAGGTCAGAGACAAACCGACCGGCCAGATCTACACCAGCCGCACCACCCTGTACGCCACCGACGCCGCCACCGGCGACGTCGAGCAGTTCGACCCCGCCACGCGGACCTGGGTGGTCATCGGCGGTCCTGGCAGCAGCTTCGCTGCCACCGGTGACCGTCTGTACGGCGTCAGCCCGAACCACTCCGGTGTGTTCGAGTACACCGGCAAGGTCGGCCGGTGGGACAGGGTCCGGGGCGCCACCGACCGCGTCTACACCAGCGGCAGCACCCTGTATGCCACGGACGACGTCACCGGCAACATCCAGCAGTTCGACCGCTCCCGGGGCGCCTGGACGGACATCGGCAACCCCGGCAGCGGCTTCGCCGCCACAGATGACCACCTGTACGGCATCGGCCCCGAGGACGGCGTCGTGCGCGAGTACACCGGCCTCGAACCGAAGCCGATGACGTGGACCAAGATCCGTGACACGAGGACCGCCCGGATCTACACCAGCCGCACCACGCTCTACGCCACCGACTACGTCACCGGTGACATCGAGCAGTACGACCGTACCCGGGGCACCTGGACCAAGATCGGATCGCCCGGCGTCGGCTGGGTCGCCACCGACGACCACCTCTACGGCGTCAGCCCCAACCACGCCGCCATCTTCGAGTACTCGGGAACCCCCGGAGCAAACTGGAAGCAGATCAGCGGACAAGTGGCTTCCTGAACCCCTGCGTCCGTGGGCCGTCCAGCGCGAAAATCCCCCAGTTGGTCGACGCGGCTACTGAACCAGCCAACCGGAAACGGTGCCAGGTTCGGTCAAGGCCAATGCAGTACGCCTCGCCGCGCGCCGCGTTGTCGTGGGCGCCTGGCCTGGCGGAGCCGCACCGGCACCCTGCATGCCCTCGGCGCCCCGGACGGGGCCTCGCCGACGTTCTCCCAACCCCGAGCAGCCCGGCGTTACCCCGGCCCTCGTGATCGCCGGGGTCCTGACCCAGGGCCTGTCCTTCGCCGTGCCCCGGCAGCCGCACCGGTGAACCGGGCGGGTGTGAAGGTCCGTTCACCCCCGCCGTGCGGTGGGCAGGGTGTGGGTGTGAGTGGAACCGAGTACGGCTTCGACGCGGCCAGACTGCGCGCGGCCCGCACAGCGGCCGGGGCGTCGGCGGCCCGGATCATGCGGGTGACCGGGGTGTCGGAGCGCGCCGTGTTCCTCTACCTCGCCGGCTCCCGGGTACCGCGCCCCGGGCACCTGGTCCTCCTGGCCACCGCCGTGGGTGTCGCGCCGGCGGACCTGTGCGCCGTCGACCAGGAACGCCTCGCACACCTGCGGGTGTACACCGGCCGCAGCCGCGCGCAGATGGCCACCGTTCTCGGTATGGCGGAGGCCACCTACCGGGAGCTGGAGAACACCGGCCACCGCGGCCGGGCCGCCCGCGCCCGCTACGACCCGGACCAGGACCGCTGGACGCCCTGGGAGCAGTGGGCGGCGCCCCTGTTCGGCGTCACCCCGGAGCGCCTGGCCGCCGCCGAGCAGCGCACCCAGGCGCACTGCCGGGCCGAGCGCGAGCGGCGCTGGGAGAGGATGCGCGAGCGCGACCCGGCCCGCACCGCCGCCATCGAGGAAGCCGGCCGACGACTGCGCACGGTCCTCCACCCCGACACCTGACCGCCCCACCGACCGGAGCGGGACCTACCAGTCGGTGCCGATCCGGGCGGCGGGGCGGGCGGCCCGGCCGGTGTCGACGGCGGCGTTCATGAGCCGGCACAGCAGCGGCAGGTCGTCGGCGTAGTCGTTCACCAGCGCGGTGGGGAAGGCCTGGGCGAGGGCGGCGACGGCGGCCAGCGCCACGGCCTCGGCGGTGTCCAGCTCGGGGCCGTCGCCCGGGGTGAAGGGGTTGAGCAGCACGTAGGCGCTGAGGCCGTAGCGGACGTCCTCGCCGACCCCGCCCCACTCGGGGTCGTCCGGGTCGAGGTCGCCGCCGGCCGAGGCGACCGCGTCGGCGAACACCTCCAGCCTCTCCCCGTTCCAGCGCTCGGCCTGCCGACGGGCCAGATCACGCACCCACAGCGCGGCCCGTTCGGCGGTGAGGCGGGCGTCGGTCAGCGCGGCCTGCCGCGCGGCGGCACACAGCCGCTCCAGCTCGTCGTCGTCGGGGCCGGCCCGATCGGGCGGAACAGTCGTCATACCGGTCCAACCGCGGCCGGGCCCGACCGGACACGGGCGCTCGGATCCCCCGGCCCGCCGACGTGCGCCGACCGCTGCTCGCCGACCTCGACCCCGACCTTGACCACGCCGATCCAGGGCGCCGCACACGCGCGGCCGGGCCCGCTCCCGCCAGTCCGACGCCCGGCGGCCGCCGGTGGGCAATCATGGACAGGTGACGACACCTCAGCCCGCCCGCCGCCCGCTGTACCAGCGCCCGGACCCCGACCCCGCCCAGGCCGCCCCCGACTCCGACGCCCAGGCCGCCCCGCCCGGGCTGCGCCGCCTGGCCGTCGAACTCGCCGACCAGGCCGACCCGGTCGCCGATCCGGTGCCGCCCGCCGCGACGCCCGGGTCCGGCCGCCGGCGCCTGGCCGATCCCGGAACCGCCCGGTAGCCACCGAGCACCGGTGACGACCCCCGCGCGACCACCGCCACGGACGCCGCCGTCACCGGCCCGTACGATGCCGATCATGAACCATGATTTCGACACGTGGGGAAACAAGGAAGCGGCCGAACCCGCCACGGCCCCGCTCTGCCAGGAGTGCGCCGCGCCGCTGCGCACCGCCGGCCCCGGCCGCCGACCCGTCTACTGCGGCCGGTCCTGCTCCGCCAAGGCCTACCGCCGCCGGCGCGCCGAGAGCCACCAGGACGCCCTCGCCGACGCCCTTGTTTCCCCACGTGTCGAAACCCCGGACACCGGCGGCCAAGAGCTGCTGGACCTCGCCGCCGCCGTCCAGCGCGGCGCCGCCCGCTACCTGGAGAACCTCGAAGCGGCCCGCGCCGGCGACGGCGACGACCCCCGCTGCGTCCGCGCCCTGGAGATCCTGGAAGCCGGCCTCGCCGCCATCACCGGCCGCATGGTCCGCAAAGCCCACGTGCTGCGCTACGAGATGCTCACCGCCCGCCGCAAGGCCGAGCCGGCCGCCGCCGCGTCCCGCCCGCGCCCTGACGGCGCCTCGGGCGAATCCGCACGTGTCGAAACAAGGGTCGGCGAGGAAGCCCCCCGAGACACCGCTCCCGCCCCGAGCCCCGCCCTCGTGCCGCAGGCCCCCGCCCCCGGACCACCCACCGGCCCGGCCGATCTCCGGCCCGCCCCGACGGTCGCCCGACCCCGCCCCGGCGGCGCCTCCGGCGAATCCCCACGTGACGAAACAAGGCACGCCCAAGGCACCCGGCAGACCACCGCCCCACCCCGCGCCGTACCCGCTCCGACCCCACCGCCGACACCCGCCGCAGCCGCCCCGACCGAGCTGCGCCCCTACCTCGGCGCAACCCCCGTCGAATCCCCACGTGTCGAAACAAGGGATGCCCAAGGCACCCGGCAGGCCGCCGGCACCGCCCACGGGGACGGGATCGAGCAAGACCTGGCGCTCGCCGCCCACCGCACCTCCACCCCGCCGCTGCTGCGCGGCCTGGGCGCACCCGACACCACCTGGAACGCCCAGGACGGCACGTTCCTGGTCGAGGGCTGGCCCGGACGCACCGTGTTCGCCGTCCGCCGACCCGACCGGAGCCTGGCCGGCTGGGTGGAAGCCGGCGACGACGGCTGGACTGCCTACATCAACGGCCGGGCGATCATCGACCCCGGTGACGGACTGCCCTGGCTCGCCCCGAACTCCCACCACGCGGTCACCCTGCTGACCGCGGCCCTCGGCCGAGGCCTCGCCTGATCCCCGTCCGGAACCCGGTGTGGCCGGGACTCCGCGCTGCCAGTCTGGTCGTAGAGCCGTCGGCGGTTGGTGGCCCTTACTCAACATCGGGGTCGGAGGCCGCAGCGGCCTTCGACCCCGAGTCCGGCCGCGGTCTCCGTGAAATTCGCCGCCCGCCTGGAATCGGGCAGGGACTGCGTGCTTGGGACAGGCCGGTCGGCCGGACGGCTGCCGTCGGGCAGGGCTTGTGGGCACGCAACAGGCATGCTTCGCCCATATTCGGGGTTCTTGGTCCGATCGCACGGTCTTCGGCAGCTCCGGGGATGGGGTGGTGTTGCGTCGGCCGTCGGGGGCCGGCGCTGCGGAGCGGGTACGTGCTGCGTCAGATGACGAGGGGCTTCTTCGCTGTGGTGCTGTCCTGGGGTTCGACCTGCCCGGGAGCTGTGTCAGCGGGCGGGCACGGGGTGGTGGCGGGTGGTGCGGGCGTGTGGATGTCCGTCTTCGCCTTGGGCGACCGGGACTTGCCCTTGGTGCTGTCCGCCTTCTTGTGCGGGCCCTTCTCCTTCTTCTCCTTGGTGCTGTCCGGCGTCTTCTTCCGGTCGGGCTTGCTCTTGGTGTCCTTTGTGGCGGGGTGGTCGCCCTTGCTGTCCTTCTGTTTCGGACGGGACGGCTGCTGCGTCGGCGGCTTGTCCTGGCCGGTGCTCTCGACCGGGGCGTCGTGCTCGCTTGCGGTGGCACCGGTGTCCTTGGGGCAGGTGCATCCGGGGTCTGCAGCATCCGGGGGCGAATCGGATTCCGGGTACGGGCCCGAGTCCGGGCTCGGGGTCGGGGCTGGCGTGGGTACGGGTGTGGTGCCCGTGCTTTCCTCGTCCGGTTCGGGCTCAGGTGCGGGTTCTGGTGTTTCAGGAGTGCTCTCGTCGCCGGGGGTGGGTGGTTCGGTGGCGGCGTCGCCGGTGGATCCGTCGGGGCAGTCGCAGCCGGTGTCCGGGGTGCTGGGTACGGGGGCGGGGTCGGGGTCGGGGACAGGCGTGGGGACGGGTGTCGTGCCGGGGCTCGGGGCCTCGGGTGCGGGTGCGGTGCCGCCGTCGGTGTCCTGGTCGGAGTCGTCGGCCGGGGGCGGCTGGGGGTCGGTTCCGGGGCCGCTGCCGGTTCCGGTTCCGGGGCCGGTGCTCGGGCAGCCACAGGCGCCGGCGTCGGCGTCGGCGGTCCGGGCCTGGGGGATGCGGGGCGGCTGGGAGGCGGGTGCGAGCTGGCGCGTGGCGTTCGCGGTCGCGTACGGGGCGGCGCGGTCGGCCGGCGCGGGTTCGCCGGCGGTGGCCAGTACGGGCAGGGCCAGGGCTGCCGCCCCGAGCAGCATGCCCGCGAACGTCCATGTGCCCGTGCGCCGTGGTGTGTCGGCGGGCTTGCGGTGCCGGCCCGTGCCCGGGGTGAACCGAATACCTCGTCGCATGTCCTGATCCCTTCACACAGGTGGTGTCGCCGGTCCCGGTGAGCGTGCCGGGCTGGCCGCGGCCCGGGCAACGGGATCGGGTGTCCGGGACGGTCCGGGCCCGTCCCGGTGGCGCGGGCGGCGGTTGGGCGGGGCGCCCGCGGAGCCGTTTGGTGTCTGCCGCAGTACGCCCCACCTGGTCGTACCTGGCCGGGACAGTCCCGGACGGCCTGCGCTCTGGCCTCGCGCACGTCGGACTTGAAGGCTTCCGGGGAGGTCGCAGAGGCGACCACGGGAGGTCGTGATGGCACAGCAGCAACCGCAGGGGAGCGGGGCCGTGGCGGCCCCGGTCCAGGCCCGTTACCAGGTGGCGGGGCGGTCGTCGGGCATGGCCGCTGGCCAGGTCCCGGTGCCCGGGCGGAGCGTGCCGATCGGGCGGCCGGTCGTCGGGGGCGCGCGTCCGCGTGCGGCCCGAGCCGGTGCGCGGACGCTGGCGACGGGGGCAGCGACGGCGGCGGGGACCGCGACTGCGGCAGGCTCGCAGAACGTGTTACCGCCGGTGGGCCGCCGTGCCACCGTGGCCGCCGGATCGGTCCCTCGGGGGATGTGGCGCGCAGCCGTCGCCGCGGTCCTCCTGGTGCTCGCGGCCCTGGCGGTAGTGGCGGTGGACCGGGTGGCCGGGCAAGCGCCGCCTGGCCTTCCGGCCGTGGCGTCCGGCACGTCCGAGTCCACCCCGGGCCCCCTCCGCTCAGGGCTCGCCCCGGGCGGGCCCGTGCCCGCCACTGCGACCCCGGTGTCCCCGACCGGCATCGGCACACCGGCGGCGCCGACGGCACCCGCCCCGCCCGTCTCGGCGCCGACACCGGCTCCCGCAGCCTCGGAGCCGCCTACCGGCCCGGCCCCGACGGCCCCCGGGACGGACGCGCGAACTCGCGCGGTGCGGATCGTCCGAGGGGAGACGCTGTGGGAGTTGGCCCGGCGCCACGGTACGACGGTGAGCCGCCTCCAGGAGCTGAACGAGCTCGGGGCTTCCACCAGGATCCTCGCCGGCGCCGACCTGAACGTCCCCGCGCCGCCGTCGGCCTCCGCTCCGCCGTCCGCCCTCACCGCCCCGGCCGGCACCCGCCGATCCTCCGACGCCCCGACCGACGGCTCCTCCGCCTCTGCCTCCGCCGGCACGGCACCTACGGGCGGGATCACCGCCACCGGGTCAGGGCCGGGCGGGGACCGGACCGCGGCCGTCGGGTCCGGCGCCCAGGCGGCCGTCGCTTATGCTCGCGCGGCGCTCGGCAAGCCGTACGTGTGGGGGGCGAGCGGCCCCGGCGCGTACGACTGCTCGGGCCTGGTGATGCGGGCCTGGCAGGCGGGCGGCGTCGTCGTCCCGCGAACCACCTGGGGCATGGCGACCGCAGGCCGGGCCACGACCCGTGCCTCGCTGGTGCCGGGTGACCTGGTGATCACCAACGGCGGCGCCCACGTCCAGCTCTACCTCGGGGGCGGCAAGGTGATCCACTCCCCCGGCCGCGGACGCTCCGTCGTCGTCGCACCGCTGACGCCCCCCGCAGGCGTCACCGCCTACCGCCACGTCGGCTGAACAACGCTCCCCGCAACCGCACATTGAAAGGTGATGTGAGTGCCCGTCAGGTTGATGGAGGCATTTGTGGGTTTCACCGAATCAAACACGCACTCGCCTTTAGGATTTCGGGGACCAGGGTGCATCGAGGGGACGGGGCGGCGGCCGGCAGTGAAGCAGGACGGACCACCACGGCCGGACGACGCCGCTAACCCGGCGGAACTCGTCACCGCGATGCGCAGGCTGCGTTTGTGGGCGGACCTGAGCTACCGCCAGTTGGAACGCCGGGCGTCGCTGGCCGGGGACGTCCTGCCGCGGGCCACGCTGGCGGCGGCGCTGGCCCGCCCGGAGCTGCCCCGCGCCGAACTGCTCGCCGCCTACGTCCGTGCGTGCGGTGGGGGGAGCGAGGCCGTTGACGAGTGGCTGCGGGCCCGGCGCCGGATCGCCGTGAGCGCCGAGGACCCGAACCCCGGATCCCGCACGGACGGCCCCGTGCCCGTTCCTGTAGCTGTGCCTGCGTCTGTTGCCGCATCCGAATCCGCACCGGTGGCACCGTCCGGGTTCTCGGACACGCCCTCGGCGGCCCGGTCCGAGCATGACCCGGACGACGCCACGTCCTCGGCGCTCCATCCCCGGTCCTGCCCGACCCCGCTCGCCGACGAGCCCGGCGCCGGGACGCAGGACGGTGCCGACTTCACCACCCGCCCACCCGCGCCCGGGTCGGCCGCCATCCAGATCGACCACCCGGTCGTGACGCCTGCCGCCGCCCCTGTCGCCGTGCCGGTCGTGACGCCTGCCGTCCCGACCTCACCGGAGAAGACCGCGGGGGGTACCACCGCGCGCGCGGTGCGACCGACTGGGTCCGGCCCCGAAGCGCCACCGGGTGTCGAGGCGTCCTCCCTTCCTCCGTCCCGGCCCGGTCCGTCCCGATCGCCCGGGCCCGGGAGCACGTCGCCGCTCGCCTCCACTCGTCGACGCCGCCGCCGCGGGCCGGCCGTCGCCGGCGCGGCCCTGGCGGTGGCCGCGGCACTGGCCCTGATCGCCGTGCTGTCCCGGCCGGATGGCCGGACCACCGAGGCCGGCCCGACCACCCCGACGCCGACAAGTGCCGGACCGTCGGCTCAGGGCACCACCGCGCCCGCACCAGCGCCAGCACCGGCGACGGACACCCCGACAGCGCCGACCGGATCCCCGGCGCCCTCGACGCCGCCACTCGGCTCTCCCACGGCGTCACGTGCACCGGGTCCCGGCGGTGTCCCGGCGACGGACACCTCCGCGACGCCCGGCACCGGCGGGAGCCAGGCCGGTCGGCCGACGGCCGCTGCGAAGCCGCCCCCGGCGACCGTCGCGCCGTCGGCACCGGCGACCGTCGCGCCGTCGCCCCCGGCCACCGGCGCACCATCCACATCGGCGCCCCCTGCGGCACTGCCGGCCGCAGGCTGGGCCCGCATCCAACCCGCCGGCACCGGTCTCTGCCTGACCGAGGGCCGCGAACGCAACGGCCGCACCAACCGGGAGATCGCCGTACAGGCGTCCTGCGAGGCGAACCTTCTCCCGCGTGTCTACCTGGAGAGCGTCGGCGCCGACGTCTACCGCATCCAGTGGCGTCACCCGGAACACGGAACCGGCTGCCTCGGTGTCGACGGCGGCTACACGGGCCCCCAGGCGCTGCTGTCCCCGGGCGACTGCTCGTCGGCCGGCCACCAGCGCTTCCGCCTGGAACCCGCCACCGGGGGCTACCGGCTGAAGCCCATGCACAGCGGGCTCTGCATCGGTCTGCAGGACCCGGTCGCCCCGGGTGCCGAGGCCATCCAGGAGAACTGCACCTCGGCCTCCGACCAGGTCTTCCAGATCACCGCCGGCTGAGTCCCGCCGGTCGCGCCACGGCGGGCAACCGCAGTGCCCGCACCTACCCACCCGGTACCGGGGCCTCAAATTCCATCCGGTCTGCACCCAAACCCGGGCTGCCCATCACCCGCGCTGACGTAACAGGGCGGCGATCGCGCACCGCCGACGGCCCCCAGCGAAGGCACCCGTCCCTGGCCCACCGAGCCCCGCGGGGCGGCCGGGCCAGCGCGGCCCCCGCCGACGACACAGCAGAGGGCAAACCGCGGGAACCGGACTCCTCCCCGCGCGCGTTCAACGACTCCCTCGCCGACACGGCCTCCACGCCAGCCCCAGCCCGAGCCGCATCCGCACCTGCTCACTGCCGACCTGCGCCAGCGAGCCGGCGATGCGAAGGCGGACCTCGCCGGACTCCCCAGCCCGGCAACCCGCCACCTCGTCCGCCCGCACTCACCGCCAGGGCGGTGCCACCGGTGGCCGACTCGACGGTCCGTTCAACGTCCACCACCACCTCGGCAGGCAGGGCTGCCCCGCCGCGCGGGCAACACCGACCAGCAGAGGCAGACGCCGATCGCGAAGCGACCCCCACCGCTGATCACGACCGAGTGGCAGAAGCCCGGCGTCGGTCATGACCACTCGGCACACGGCCGAGACCGCATACCAGGGCACACCTTCGTTGTCCTCTGACAGGTGATCCTGACCGCGCACCAGCCGCCCCTCAGCCTCGCAAGTCATAGCTGGAGTGGCGCCAGCCGGCCCGGCCTTGCCCCGGTCTCCGAGCCAACGGGTCACCTGTGCGAGACAAGGCGGCGAAGAAGCGAACGGGGGGCGAGGGCCCGCTCGACACTGAGGAGATAGCTGGGGACAGGGGCGGCGCTGCGGAGATCGCTTCGGTGCCGACCAGCCGCCTGACGGAGAGAGGAGCACCCGAAGGCTGCGCCAGCGGCAGCGCCGATGAGAGGCTGTCCGGCCAACGCGCCGCCGGCTGCTGCTGCAACCCCTGCCGGTAGGTCGAACTTGAGGTTGGCCGCGCTGAGCATGGTGTCGATTCGCGCGCCCTTCAGTGCGCTGCGCAGTTCCACGAGCGGTGTCTCGAAGAGACGCTCGACTTCAAGCGCGGTGTACTCCATCCGTGCGACGGTCAGGGAGACGCCGGTCAGCCGGTCGCGCAGCAGGTCGACAGCTTCGCCGACGGCGGCATGAAAGGCCTCGAACTCCGCTCGGTGACGACGACGCACAGCTGCGACCCTGCCGGCCGCAACCGTGTCCAAGTCGCGGGGTAACACCGTACGGATCGCAAGCAGTCCCACCGCCTGCGTCGGGTCGGACAGCGCACCGTCGTCCTGCGGCGTACCCGTCAGTGCCGAGAGGACGCGATCACTGGACCACCTGTGGGACTGGAGGTGGGCGTTGTCCTGGTCGGTGGTGGGTGTGAACTGTCCCATCTCGGCGACCTGTGCGCTCAGGACGCACTTGTAGATCCATACCAAGCGTGGATGCATGGCCATCCAGGGAAGCAGCGGGCCGCCGCCGGGCGGGTATGCGACGACTTCGGAAGCCAGCCCGGCGCTGCTCAGTGCCTCGCGCAGTCCGGGGTCCATCTCGTCCCAGTGCACTGCCGCCGCTCGGGCCGTGGGCCCTGCCAACGCAGCTACCAGGCGGCCCTGGTGCGCGTTCAGGATCTCCAGGAAAAGCGGCGCCACGACCTGGGCGGCAGCATCCGGAGGCACCGAAACCAGGAACCCGAGCTCATCGCCGAGCACGCGGGCGGTATCCGTGTCAGCCACCGGATACCCCGGCGGGACCACCCGAGCCATCCGCGGCCAGTACAGCGCAGCGGCCTTGAGCCACCGTTCGTCGCGGATGTGGACGTACGGGTAGTACAGGGCAATATCTCGCACTGTCCGCTCCTCCCCCAGCCAGCCGCCCCTCCGACTGGCACCTCTGAGTCATTGTGTCTCGGCGAGCTGCCTGTTGCGCCAGGACGACTCGTAGTGGCTGATCCGTTTCGACGTCTCCCGCCTCAGGCCAAGGCCAAGTGGCAGAAACCCGCTGGCCGTCAGAATTCACTTGGCAAACAGCCCAAGATCATCTGTCGCGGGACATCCGTCCGGGGAACGGGCAGCAACACGAAGCTCCGCGACCGGACCGGACCCCCCTTGACCAGGCCGGACACCGCCGGACTGTCCCAGACACCCCGATCCGTTCCCCCCGGACTACGCCCAGCGCAAGCTGTCACCACCGCGCCTCGTGAGCTCCGGCGGCACCGCGTCTCGGTGCGCCCGCCTCGTTGCCCGCCGACGGCCCCGGCCTGTTCCCCAGGCACCCGCCATCACCCGGACCGACTCGCGGATCACGTCCCGTACGACACAAGGAGCACCTCCATGACCCTACGAGCACGCCTCGCTCGTCCCCTCCTCGCCGGCGCCCTCGCCGCGGGCCTCTTGGCGGGCGGCCTCGCCCTGGCCGGTGCGGCCCCGGACAGCGACGCCGCAACCCCCACCACCGCCGCAACCTCTGCCGCGGCCTCCGGGACGGCCGACGGCGGGGAGCCCGTCGCCGCCGCTGCAGCCCAAAGCCGCGCCTCCGTCTATCCGAGCCGGATCATGACGTGGAACCTCTACGCGCCCGGCAGCGCCGGACCGGAGGACTACGCGAAGGAGATCGCCACCTACCGCCCCCAGGTCCTGGGAGTGCAGGAGGGCTGTCGCGGCGCGGTCCAGAAGACGGTGGAGATCCTGAAGACCACCTACCACCTGACCTACAACGTCGCCTACGGCACCGCCCTCAACGACCGGATCAACTGCGGGCTGTGGGGCGGCAACGCCTACGGACAGGCGATCCTGTCCGCCGCCCCCATCACCGACAAGGGCAACCAGCTCTACCCCGACGGAGGAACGGAGGAGCGCGCCTACATGTGGGTCACCACGCTCCTCGACGGCAAGCCGGTCCGCGTCTACAACACCCACCTCGCCCAGGCCGGCCAGAGCGACGTCCGGGCGAAGCAGGTCGAACACCTCCTGAAGGCCATCGGCACCCAGAAGCGCGCCGTCGTCCTCGGTGACTTCAACAGCCGCCCGCAGGCCCCCGAACTCGCCGCGCTGTGGAACGCCGGCCTGCGCGACGCCGACCCGGCCTGCGGCAAGACCCCCCGGGCCGACTGCCGCCCCACCGCAGACGCCAGCCCGGTTCGCAAGAAGTTCGACTACATCCTCCTGCTAGGGATCAACCCCCCTGGTGTCACCGTCCGCGACTCCGTGCACTCCGACCACGACATCGTCCACTCCACGCTCGACCTGTAACCCCGTCCAGGACCGGGCGACGCGGCCCACCCGGCAACCCGCCGCCCCAGCAACACCCGCTGCGGCCGACGCGCCGTCATGCCGCCCCCGGCCCCGGCACCCCGGAAGCTACCGACCGAACGTCACCACCGCACCGACCCACACCACACAAGGAGCACCATGAAGATCCGCACAGCCGTTTTGAGCCTCGCCCTCACGGCCACGCTGCTCACCGGAACCGCCGTCGCTCTCACCGCCGGGCCGTCCGGCAGCCGGACCGCCGCAGCGGCCCCCGAAGGGGCCGAACCCCTGACCCGCGCCGTCGATCCTCAGCTCTTCGCCGACACCGGCGACGGCGGACGGAACACCGACGACGCCGTCCGGCAGGCGGCGGACAAGAAGGCCAACCGTCTCCCCTGCATCGCCAAGCGCGAGGTCCGGAACGTGCGGTTCAAGGGCACCCGCACCGAGTGGCCCAACACCGCTGAATGGCGTGTCTCCGGCTGGGGTCCCCACAAGACCCTGCGCCTGGACCGCAAGGTATCGGTCGCCAACAAGACCGGATCGACCTTCGGCCTGTCGAACTCCGTCCTCAGCGCCAGCGTCGGATTCGACGTCACCCTCACCCAAGAGGTCGGCATCTCGGCCAGCGCCGAGCTCACCAAGAAGGCCCACTACCAGTTGCAGGCCGGCGCCGTTTTCAAGATGTATTCCTACGACGTCTACTACACCCCTGGTGAGTGGCTCACCTCCGGCATGTGGGGTTCCTGCATCCCGACCGGCAAAAAGCCCTACCGGGCCGGCAGCGGCACCGTCGGCAAGTTCTGGATCTTCGACCACAGGACGGTCAAGGTCTGATCGGTGCGCGGGTCGGGTTCGTACCCCCGCGAACCCGACCCGTCGGCCGTCCCAACCACCGCGAAGCTCGACAGCCACGGAGACGGTGCCCGGATGGGCCGCCAGCGCAGAAGCAGCAAGCCGACGACCGAGCAGGACCCGGGACTCATCGCAACGGACGCCCTCTGGCGGCCCTTCCACACGTGACGAAACAAGGCGTGCGGCGGACGTCCCGCACATGCCGACGCCGCCGGCTCCACCGGCGGGGACGGGATCGAGCAGCCCCTGGCGCTCACGAAGCCGAGGGCGTCAGCATCGACGTCACCGGACCGCCGGACGAGGGCATCACCGGCTGGTTCATCGCCGAGTACGGGACCGACCGCAGCGCCCGCCAGCTCGCCCAGGCCCTTGCCCAGGTGCTCGATATGCCGCCCCTGCACCCGTTCATCCGCATGTACGAGCACTCCGACATGCCACGGCACCACTGACGACGGATGAGTGCTGGCGGTAGCCTGGCACCGACCGTACGGACAAGTGCGGTGTGCGCCGCGGGCAATGGGTGCGGCGCGCACCGGTTTCCCGATCCTCCCAGTCTCCCGGCCCGGGCCGGTGACCGGGGCCGTCAAGGTGTGGTTGTCCCACCCCGGCCCCGGCGGTGCGGGTATCCGCGAGCCCTACCGGCAGCGCTTCCGCCACCCGCACCACCACCCCTACCGCACGATCCACGCACCGGAGCGGTAAAACCCCAGGTCAGACACCCTAAAACAGCCCTTCCCCGCGTCCCGACAACCCCGTTCCTTCCTTGTCTGTAGGTAGTTGGTCGGTTGGGGTTGTGCGAGTGACGCTCCCGGGCCGCTGCTGCCCTCCCTCCTCGGCCGGGTGGCCGGGCGCCGGCCCGGGGGTCGGGCGCGGGCGGGCGGACGGGCCGGGGTGTCGGAGGCCCGGGAGATGATCCACTGATGAACGGGGACCAGAAACAGGACCAGGATCAGGCGCCGGCGCGGCCGGGGGCGGGCGGGGTGTCGTGGGCCCGTTCCGCCGACTACCCGAACGGCTCGACCTCCCGGCTGCGCGGCGACGTGCTGGCCGCGCTCGGCGTGCTCAAGGTCGCCACCGCCGACCAACTGCAGCGGATCACCCGCCCCGGGCTGAAGAGCAACAAGAGCATCCGGGCCGCGCTGCTCGACCTCGGCCTGCACGCCCTGGTCACCTCCGACGGCCGTACCGCCGGCCGCGACAAGCTCTGGCGCCTGACTCTCGCCGGGCTGGACGCCGCCGCGGAGGTGCTGCCCGGCCGGGGCGACCTCGGCGGCACCGCCCGGGGCGCCGGCCGCACCGGAGCACCCCACAGCATGATGGTCAACGAGACCGTCGCCGCAGCCCTCACCGGCGGCACCGCACCCGGCGCCGCGCCCGGCACCGGCACCATCACCGACTGGTCCACCGAGACCGTCCACGACATCGGACCCCGCCTGCGGGCCATCACCGACGCCGTCCTGCGCGCACCGCAGGAGGGCGTGCCCGTCCTCCTGGTCGAGGTGGACCGGGGCACCATGACGCCCGCGGCGGTCGCCGCGAAGTTCGAGCGCTACGACCGGTACTTCCGCCGCGAGGCCAAGCAGGGCGGCGAGAGCGTGCCCCACTGGCAGCTCCTCTACGGCCGCCCGCCGCGCGGCCCACACCGCGAGGACGCGTACGCCCCGCACCCGCCCGTCGCCCTGGTCTTCGGCGGCAACCTCGGGCCCGTCGCCCTGACCAACCGCATCGCCGCCGTCGAAGAACTCTCCACCCAGTACTGGCGCCCCACCCGCTACCGGGGCGGCTCCGCCTGGACGGACAACCCCGACCCCTACTTCAGCAACTACGGCAACAAGATCCCGATCATCGCCACCACCCTCGACCGGCTCCGCGAGCACGGCCTCACCGGCCCGTGCTGGCACCGCTTCGGCCACCCCGGCTTCACCACCCTCCACCAGGCCCTGGCCGACCCCGACGGCTACGAGGCCTACCAAGAGCGCGAGCGCCAGTGCCACCAGGCCCGCAGGGACGCCGAGAACGCCGCCCAGGAGGCCGAGCAAGAAGCCCACCGCTGCCCCACCTGCCACCGCCGCCCCGACCAGTACGACGACCTGGACGACCCCAGCGACGGCACCACCGACTGCGGCCCCTGCCAGCAAACCGCACTCAAGGCCGCAGGCGACGCCGAACGCGCCCACAACCAGCGCGACGCCGAAGCCCGCGAACGCTGTGCCACCTGCACCACCGGCCTGATCGAGAACAGCCTCCTCGACCACGACCCCGACACCATCGAATGCTGGACCTGCCACCAGAACCGCACATTCCGAGGAGACCCACCGCTACGCCGACCCGAGCCAAAGAAAAAGCGCTGGTTCAACGCCGGATAACCCGAACCCGAATTCCATGGAATCCGCCCATATCCAACGCGGATAAACCGCCGTACCCCTCTCCGGCCGACACGGTCCGCACCGCGCGCCCGACCGACCAAGACCGCCCTCCGTTCGTAGCAGCGGGCGATGCGGCGGTAGCCGGTGAGCCATGCCACCGTCCGCTCGATCACCCACCGCCGGCGGCCCCGGCCGGGCGGTGAGGCGGCCGGGGCCGCCCGTTCCCGTTCCCTCCCGTTCCCACCCGGGCGCATTCGCGGCCAGCCTGGACGCCCGGGCCAAGCGCGCCCTGCAGGCGGAGGCCACCGGGCGGGGGCGCGCCAGTACGGGTCGCACTCCCCGGTGTGACCCCGCCAGACCTGTTCGCACGCGGGCTGCCACCTGTTGTCGACCCGGCCCCGGCCATAGGCTCGCGCCGGACATTCGCACCGAATCGTGCACGAGATGCGCTGCGGTACCGGGCGGCCGGCGGCGTTGTTCGCGCGTGGATGTCCAACGTCAATCACCCTTGGATGAGGAGCATTCCATGCGGGTTACGAGGACCACGGCTGGGCTGGCCGGACTACTGCTGGCAGCCGGACTCTCCGTGGCCACGGGGTCCTCCGCGCAGGCGGCGGCCCCCTGTGATGGCACGTACACAATCGTCGTCGGTGGTACCGGCAGTTCGTGGAACAACGACGGCTTCACCGGCAACATCCAGCAGCACGTCGGC
This sequence comes from Kitasatospora sp. NPDC058406, assembly GCF_042722765.1. Lineage (NCBI taxonomy): Bacteria > Bacillati > Actinomycetota > Actinomycetes > Kitasatosporales > Streptomycetaceae > Kitasatospora > Kitasatospora sp. NPDC058406. The sequence continues at coordinate 4,832 of NZ_JBHXKE010000098.1, read as the reverse complement.
TACCCGACTCAGATCCCCAACGGCGCGAGTGCCCGGGCGGGTGCCAACGAGCTGAACCGGCTCGTGCGAGATCAACGCAACGCCTGTCCGGGCCAGCACGTCAAGATGGGCGGGTACTCCCTGGGCGCCGCCGTGGTGCACATCTGGGTCACCGAGAACTGGCAGACGTTCGACAACGTCAACGCCGTCCTCGTCTCGGACCCCAAACGCCAGGGTCCTCCCGGGGCCAACGGCGGCGCGGTGCCGTTCGGCGGGATCATCGGCGCTCCGCTCGCGGGCGCCGACAAGTTCTTCGGCAACGTGCCGGTCAAGACCATCTGCCACTGGGACTACGTCTGTGACGAGTCCGCCGGCCCCTGGACGTACCCGCACAACCACGTGAACAACTACCCCAACGACTTCAACATGGACCACCACAACGACAGCGCCAACGAGGTCTGGCACAACGGCACCTGGTACCCGGCCTAAGACCGACCCTGCGGCCGCACCCGAGCCGCCGGCAGCAACGGCTTCACCACACCCCACAGACCATCAGGCACGACCCAGCCCCACCCACCGCTCCCCATAACCGGCCCAACGACCACACCACCACACGCGTCCCGCCGGTACGGGACGCGCTGGTACGGGGCCGGGCGACGCGCGCAGGCAGCGACCCCGCAGGGGACGCCACCGCGCCCCCTGCGAGCCTGCGGCCGGATAGCCGGCCCCGGACGGCGCCCTGCAACCCCGGCAGCGCCCCGGACACCCCCAGGCCGGACCGACGCCCGGATGACCGGCCCGGCGGCCCGGAGCGGGGCGTGGCGGGGCTCCAAGGCCCCAGCAGCGCCCCGGACGGCCCCGTCCGGGGCGCGGCGGCTCACCGGGCCTGTTCCCCGGGGCAGAGTTCGCCGAGGAGGTAGGCGGTGACGGTGTCGGGGTCGCCGGCCTGGACCCAGGTGTAGAGGGCGGTGCACCGCGTCGGTCGCTCCGCGGCAGGACGTACCCGTCGACCAGGCCGTCGGCGCCGGGTCGGGGTCGCATGCCGCCGAGTACCGGGACAGCGCTAAGCAGCCGAAGGCGCGGCGGCCCGGCCAGCCTCGACAGCGGCGTCCATTGTGGCGGCCAGCGCGGGCAGCTCGCCCCAGATCGCCGAGCACCGCCCCAGGCATCGCCGCCGCTAACGCGACCCGCCCGCCCACCGTCAAGCACCGGCAGCTCGGCGGCGAGCGGACTACCCGTGACGACGCCGGCCGCCAAGTCGTACGCCAACTCCTCCAGCTGCCCCTCACCACCCGGCACGACCTCCCGCCCGCAGGCCTGCCCGACGGCGCCGGCCGCCCGCCACAGCACCGTGCGATGCAACTCCTGCGTCTGCCGCCCGGCGAGCCCGCGCACCCATTCGCCCGCCCGCCCGCCGGCCCGCCTCGGCGAGCAGCCCGTTCACCGCACACTGCACCAGAACGGTGAGAAATGGCTCCGCCAGGTGTTCGGCCGGCAGGCCCGAAGGTGGTCTGGGCACAAGCGCCTGGGCGCCAGCCGCGCCGCTGCGCCCGGCTCCGGGGCGGTTCGGCTCCGGCCTCACCACCCCCGGCCACCAAGCCGCAGGGCGAGCGGTGAGCCGGGGCGAGTTGTTGGCCGCGATGGCCAGGGCGCACTGTGAGGCCCAGGCCTGGGCCGCCCTTGCCGCGCGGCCCCACGACCCGCACCGGTTGGTCAGCCCCGTCGAAGCCGCAGCCACCCCTGTTTTGGCCCCGCCCGGCAGTTCAGCCCCGGGGCCGCGTCCGGCCCTGGGGCCGGGTCTGGGCGCTCCCCGGTCGGGTGGCCTTTCCGTCCGGAGTTTATGGGGAATTGCTCAGCTGGTGAGGGTGGCTGTGATTGTGGCGATGAGGGCGAGGGCGGGTTGAGCGATGTCGGCGGCCCGGGTCAGTGTGGCGTGCAGCCGCTCCAGCCTCGGGCGTACTGATTCCTGGGACGGGTTCGGCGTGGACGCGCTGATGGCGAGGGCGTGCACATCCTGTGCGGCGCTCTCCCGGTCCGTATCGGGCAGGTCTCGGCTGGAGAGAATCAGTTCCAACACACGGCGCAGATCCTCGCCGGCCGGGGTGGACTGGTGGTTGTTCTGGAAGTCCTGGATGACGGTGTCAGCGGGGCGGTTGATGAAGGTGGTGTTGACGCCGTGGAAGTAGAAGTTTTCACTCATGCTCTCTCCGGTGATGAGGGTTACCCGGCAGTCGGTCAGCTGGACGCCCTTGGGCGGCGCTTCCGTGGCCGGTCGCAGGGATGCCTTTATGGCGAGTTCCGCAGCGCGGATCCGGTCGAAGGCGTCGACCGCCTTCGGCGGATGTTCTCGCCCTCCTAGCTTGGCTCGCAGTTTCACCGGATCTGATTGTGGCTGCGGCTTGATCTGCATTGAGGCCAGTACCCGCGGAGCGGGCGAGCTTCGGCTGCGCCAGTGCTCCTCAGGGTCTTCCGTGTAGGTGTCGTAAGACCAGTCGTCCCGCTCGCGGCGGTCGGCATCCGGTGGCAGGATGCCTTCTGTTCTGAGCACCTGGGCGATGCCGCCAAAGAGTGCGCGGAAGTAGCGAGGTGAAGTCTCTTCGATGTGGAAGACGATCTTCTCCGGTCCGCCCGGTCCCTTGTCCAGGGCGTGAAACAGGACCAGGCAGGGCAGGTGCTGGGCATCCACGCCCAGGTGAGCGGCGATCTCGTAGGCGCCTTGCGGATCGTAGGGCTGCCAGTGCAGCCAGCGCATCGCGGAGAACTGGCGGCGGACGCCCGGGTCGAGCCCCTGGCGCCAGTACTTCGCCTCGCTCCACGGGGCGAATCGCTCGATGACGAAGATCTGTGTGTGCGGACCAGACAGGGCGTGCAGGTCGTCGAAGTTCGTCCGGACGTACGTCGCCAGCTCGAAGTCGACGCTGGTATAGAGCAGCACTCCCCAGAGCCGATAGAGCCCTGGCGGCACAGTGCTCATGGTCAGCTGGAGCCGTTCCAGCAGCACGGCCGGATTCGGGGCCGGACCGAGCATGTAGCCGTTGCCGGAGACGCGTTCGACGCACAGGATCAGTAAATCCTCGTCTGCCAGCCCGCTATCCGTCACCCGCAGGGCCCCGTCCAGGCGCCTGGACAGAACTGTTCCTGATGTCGCCAGCCAGGTGGCGCAGACTGGGCCGATGTCCGAGCGGTTCACCAAACCCGCGCGGTACGCATCGGCCAGGCAGACACGTTCGAGCTCAGCGATCGTGGCCGATTCCGGCACGGAGACCTCGAAGGAAGGATTCATCGCGTCGAGCTCGCGCCAGCGCCGCAAAGGATCACCACCCTCGGCGGCAGCGATCCCTGAGGTGCCAGCACTCTTGCTGAACCGCGCGGCATAGTAGGCAGGCAGGTTCCCGTACGGGCCCTCGAACGCTGCCCAATCCCCTTCTTTGACCTTGACCGTCAGACGCAAGCTGCCCCCTCGTGGCCTGGGCCCGCCGAGCGGCCGTGCCGCTGTGTTCAAGACCAGACATGATGCACCGTCAGCATGTGTCGGTCTAGAGCAGAACATGTCCCCGGTCCTACCGGCCGCCCGCTACGAGCCGATCATCTGCACTAGGGCCACCCCGTGCGAGGCGCGAGCTTCTGGCCGGCCGGGGCTCCGACGTGGCTCTTGTCGGAGCCGACGGCCATCTGCACCGCCACCTCACCAGGTCTGTTCCCTGGGGAGGAATTCGGCGAGCAGGTCGAGGAGGTAGGCGGTGACGGTGTCGGGGTCGCCGGCCTGGACCCAGGTGTAGAGGGCGGTGCGCCGCGTCGGGTCGCTCTTCTGCAGGACGTACCCGTCGACCAGGCCGTCGGAGCCGGGGCGGGTCCGTACCAGTACCTGGAGGGGCCGTCCCTCCTGCTCGACCAGGGCCTCGACGTCCTCGGCGTCCGGGCAGTCCCGGAATTGGCACACCCACTGCTGTAACGACATGCCGACCATCCTGCCTCGGCACCGGGGGCGACGACGCCGTTCCGCGCACCCTCGGGCACCGCACACGCGGAACCGCCCGTCCGGCCGGTGCGGGGCCGCAATGACGGCCGGTGTTTATGGACGATTTCCATCGGGGGCCCGGTTCATTTCCGCCCGTGGTGTTGCTATCCGCAATTCGCGCGATATCGTGAACGGGCAGTCTGCCGTTTTAACCGCCGATATCTGACGCCGGTCGGGTCGCGGAGCGGACCGTATTTCTGTCGCCGATCAACCCCGATTGCCGGATGCAATGCAGCAGGCGCATGGCGGCTTTGTCGGGATCGGCTGACGGCGGATTTCTGATACAGGATCGGGCGGGAACTCGATGCTTTGCGGGATGGTTACCCAGCCTGTGGCGGGATCGGCTGACGGTGGTTTCTGATACGCCGCCACAATGGATCTGATCGCCTGTCAGGGGCCGGATCAATGGCGATCGGTCTAGACCACTTGCAGAGGTGTAGACCACTGTGTGTCGGAGTCTGTACGAGAGGGCGAGGGGTTGCGCCCACCGCTGTGAGGTGACAGACTGCAACGACGAGGAGAGGCCGGCCTCCTCGCCCCGTACGGGCCCGCATGCCGAACACAGGCCCGAGGTCACCCCCTCCTCCCGGTCAGCCTGGCGCACGGAGTGCGCCAAAACCGCCCCCGACCTGCACTTTTGCCAGGGCAGGGGAGCCCGGATCCGGCCCGAGGTGCGGAGCGCCGAGAGCCGGACCGGGCACCCGGCCCGGGAACAGTCACCCCAACCACACCCGGCAAGCGCCGCACATCACTACTCTCCGCACCCGCGTGACGGAGTCACGCAACGTCACTCCGTCACGCTAGTGACGGCGCGTCATGTCTGCGGAGCAGACGG
>NZ_JBHXKE010000097.1:0-32556 GCF_042722765.1 Kitasatospora sp. NPDC058406 | reverse complement strand
CGCGGGGCGGGGTGCGGGTGCGCGCGGCTGGGGCGGGGTTTCGTGCGGAGTCTCGAAGCCCGGCCCCCGTTCGGGCCCGCCGGTCAGCCCCCGGCGGGGCCGAGCACCCGGTCGAGGAAGGCGGGCAGCCCGCGCTTCACCCCACCGAACGCCTCGTGGCCGGCCCGGTACCGCTGCCAGCGCACCGGGTGCCCCCAGTCCGCCAGCACGTCCCGCACCTTCGCCCCGCTCTGCTCCGGGATCACCCAGTCGAACGCGCCGTGACCGATCCAGACCGGCAGGTCCGCCGCGACCGCCGACCGGCGGGAGGCCAGCAACGGGACGGCCTCCTCCGGGAGGAACGGCGCGTACAGCGCCAGCCCGGCCAGCCGCTGCGGGTACCGCAGGGCCAGCACCAGCGACATCAGCGCCCCCTGCGAGAACCCGGCGACCACCGTCCGCCCGGCTCCCACCCGGGCCGTCTCCTCGTCCAACACCGCGCGCAGCCGCCGCTCCACCGCGAGCACGCTCGGCAGCGACTCCGGACCGGGGTGGTCCAGCGAGAAGACGTCCTGCTGGAACCAGGCCCGCGCCGGATCGCCGGAGACCCGGCCGATCGGCCGCAGCGGCGCCCGCGGGAAGACCCCGCGGATCCCCGCCCGGTCCAGCCCCATCCGGTCGGCCACCTCGATCAGGCTCTCCGGCTCCTGACCGAGACCGTGCAGCCACAGGACGGTCGCACGGTGCCCGCCGACCGGCTCGATCACCTCGACCGGCAGGTCCACCGCGGGCACCGCCCTCCCGCCGCTCACCGGACCGGCGCCGGGCGCGGTCGTTCCGGACGCCGGAAGACCATCGACGCGTACTGCCCGCCGAAGCCGAAGGAGTTCTTCAGCACCGTGCTCACCGGGCGCTCCACCGGGGTGAGCGAGGTCTTCACCGCGCAGGCCGGGTCGGGCTCGGTGCAGGTCACCACCGGCGGGATGACGCCCCGCCCGAGGGTGAGCGCCGCCGCCACCGTCTCCACCACCCCGGACGCGGCGGAACCGTGCCCGGTGAGCGACTTCACCGCGCAGACGTCGAGTTCCGCCGTCCGCTCGCCGAACACCCGGTGCAGCGCCCGGGCCTCGGTGATGTCGTTGAGCTTGGTGGACGTCCCGTGCGCGTTGACGGTGTCGATGTCGTCCGGTGTCAGTCCGGACCCGGCGATCGCGGTGCGCATCACCCGCTCGACCATGCCGACCTGCGGCGCGGTGATGTGGGTGGTGTCCACCGCCAGGCCCCAGCCCCCGACCACGGCGTGCGTCTCGGTCACGCCCCGCCGTGCGGCGTGGGCCGCCGTCTCCAGGACCAGCGCGCCGGCCGACTCGTTGATCACCATGCCGGAGCGGCGCCGGTCGAACGGCATCGAGGAGTGGGCCGGGTCGCCCTTCCAGCGGGACAGCGCCATCAGCTGCCCGTACTGGGAGAGCACGTACTGGGTGTTGCGGGACACCGAGACCGCCACCACGGCGACCTCCACCCGGCCCAGCCGCAGCAGCCGGACCGCCTCGGCGATCGAGCGCAGGCCGCCCGAGCAGGTGGCCTCCACCCGGGAGGCGATCAGCGGGACGCCGAGGCGTCCGGCCAGTTCGACCGGGAAGGCCGAGTGGTCCGAGGCCTCCGCCGACAGCCGCCGGTTCCGCAGGTTCTCCAGCACGACGGCCGGGTCGTTCCCGATCCTCCGGTACCGCTCGCCGAGCTCCCGGAAGTGGACGGCGTAGTCCTGCGGGAAGGAGCCGCTCGGCCCGGGCCAGACCCGGGACCAGACCAGTCCGGCGGCCTCGCCGCCGATCGGGCCGGTGATCCCGGCGTCCCCGAGCGCCTGGTCCACCACGCAGTGCAGCAGGGTGTCGCCCCAGGTGCGGTCCGGGCCGCCCCAGCGTTCGGCGACCTCCTTCCGGACGTCGTCGGGGATGAGCCCGGCGGCCCAGCCGCAGGGCAGTCCGCCGAGGTCCATCCGGGTCTCGGCGACCACGCCCGACCGGCCGGCCAGGTTGGCCTCCCAGAAGTCCTCCACGGTCGCGCCGATCGGGGTGACCACGCCCATCCCGGTGATCACGATGTCGTCGTCCGTCATTGCTCCTCCTCCCGCCGTGCGTGGTGGTCGCCCGGGGCTCCCGTGACGCCGCCGAGCACCAGGGCGCCCGCCGAGGCGGTGCCCCGGCCGTGGTCGACCCCGGTGATCAGCGCGGTGCCCAGGCCCGGCACCGGGCGGGCCGTCCCGGTCACCGTGTCCGGGCCTCCCAACCGGGGGTCGGGACGCCGCAGCAGGCCGACCGGCGGCAGCTGGCCGCGCCGCAGCGACTCCACCGCGAGCGCGGTGTCGATCAGCGCCGAACACTCGGTGGCGAGGCCCAGGGTGCCCTTGCTGCTGGTCACCGGCACCGCGCCGACCTGCGGCAGGACGGCCGAGCACTCCTCCCGGTCGGCCGTCTGCGAGCCCGAGCCGTGCGCCCACCAGAGGTCGGGCCGGCCGCCGGACCGGCGGAGCGCCGCCCGCACCGCCAGGCCGGTCGCGCTCGCCCGGTCGGCGGCGACCACCGTCTCGCAGGCGAGCAGCCGGGCCAGGGCCCGGGGCGCCGGGGCGTCCGCCGGAGCGGCCCGCTCCAGCAGGACGGCGGCGGCGCCCTGGCCGAGCAGCGGACCGGCCCGGTCCTCGTCGAACGGGCCGCGGCCGGGGACGGCCTCGGTGCCGATCGGCTCGTCCCGGTCGAAGGAGGCGAGCGCGGTGACCGAGGACGGCGGAGCCACCCCGACCACCAGCACCCGCTCCAGCTCACCGCTCTCCAGCAGCCGCAGCGCGAGCGCCAGGGCGCCGAGGCCACCGGCCGCCACCTCGCCGTAGGCGGCGACGTTGGAGCCCCGGAAGCCGGTCGTCATGCAGACGAACTGGCCCAGCTGGGAGGGGATGCCGCGGATGTAGGAGTAGTCCGGCACCTCCTCGTAGAGCAGCGTGGCGAGGGGGCGCGGGTCGTCCAGGGCCATCCCGGCGAGTCTGGGCATCACGTCGCCCAGCTCGTCCCCGGTGCTGCCGACGGCCATCACGGTGCCGCCGCGCTCCGGGTCCCCCCAGCCGGGGTGGTCCGGGGCGTCCGGGTCGCGGCCGGCCTGCCGCAGGGCGAGCCGGGCCGCCTCGACCGCCCAGTAGGCGGCCAGGTTGGCGTACTTGCGGTTGTCCACCCAGGGCTTGCCGGGCGGCCAGCCCACGGTGCCGCGGTCGACGGCGGCCACCGGCCAGGGCAGCGGCCCGTCCGAGTCGAAGAACGACCGGCCGGCGGCCATCGCGGACCAGAGCGGTTCGGTGCCCAGACCGGCCGGGGAGACCACCCCGGTACCGGTCACGATCACCTCGGACATGGCGACTCCCCCCTTCCCGGTGTCACTCCCCCACCCGCAGCGGACTGTTGAGGTTGCCCCAGAGCGCGTAGCCGCCGTCCACCGTGATGGTCTGCCCGACGATCCAGGCGGCCTCGTCCAGGCAGAGCATGGCGACCACGTCGGCGCTGTTCTCGGGGGTGGTCATCTGCCCCTCCGTCCACGGGGTGACCGAGAGCTCGTGCCGCACCCCGTGGTTGAAGTCGGGCCGGACGTTGAAGACGCCGGTCTGCACCAGGCCCGGGCGGACGCAGTTGGCGACGATGCCGTGCGGCGCCAGCTCGTAGGACAGGAACCGGGTGAGGTTCTCCAGGGCGGCCTTGGCGGCGCCGAGCAGACCGGCGCGCGGCACGATCCGGGTGGTGGTCGAGTTGGTGATGGTGATGAACCGGGCGCCGGGGCGGCCCTTCATCAGCGGCACCGCGTGCTTGGCCAGCAGCCAGGTGGCCCGGGCGTTGGTGTCCTGGACGAACTGCCACTGGCCGAGCGTGGCGTCCTCCAGCAGGGAGAACTTCGTGGCCGCGGCGTTCTGGACCAGGATGTGCAGGTCGCCGTGGGCCTCGGCGACCTCGGCGATCAGCTCCTCGGCGGCCTCCGCCTCGGACAGGTCGGCCCGGTGCAGGGTCACCTTGGCTCCCGCCGCGGTGAGTTCGGCGGCGAGCTCCTTCGCCGGTCCGCCCCGGTCGACGTAGTTGATCGCCACGGTGGCGCCCCAGGCCGCGAGCTTGCGGCTGATGCCGGCGCCGATGCCGCGCGAGCCGCCGGTGACCAGGGCCACCCGGCCCTCCAGCGGGCGGGGCGAGAGCGGCCCGGGCACCGGGGCCGGCGGGTGGTTCGCGGAGTCGTCGGTCATCGGTCTGTCCTCTCGCTGGTCCGGGCGGGGGCGGTCGTCGCCCGCGCCGGCTCGGTGGTGGTTCCCGGGGCGGCCGGGTCCGTTCGGGGGGTGAGCGCGACGGCCGCGGCCCGGCGCAGCACCACCACGCTCATCCGGCCGATCGCGTACACCCGGCCGTCCTCGTCGTGCACCCGCCGGGTGGACTCGACCAGCCCGAGCCGGTCGTCGATCTCGACGGCCCGGCCGGTCCGGGTGGTGAACCAGAACGGGGTGTCGGGGTAGAGCGGGCGGACGAAGTCCCAGGCCAGCGTCCGCAGGCCGACGACGGCGGCCGGCGAGCCGTGCTGGACGACCCAGCCGGAGGTGATCGAGTGGATGAAGCCGCCGGGCACGATCCGCCGGGTGCGGTCGAGGGCCCGGGCGAAGGCGTCGTCGTCGTGGACGGGGTGCTTCTCGCCCATCAGGTCGAGCAGGCGGTCGAGCAGGTCGCCGCCGAAGACCAGCGGACCGAACCGGTGGTCGGGCGCGCCCACCAGGTCCTCCCAGTACTTCACGCGGGCACCCCCGCCCGGCGCGGCCGGGCGCCGGCCGCGGCCCGCATCACCAGCCGGCCGCCGTCCACCGTGAAGGTCTGGCCCTGGATGTAGTCGGCCTCGTCCCCCGCCAGGAAGGCGACCAGGCCGGAGATGTCCTCGGGCAGGCCCCAGCGGGTGCCGGCGCCGTCCGAACCGAGCCGCTCGGCGACGGCGTCGGTCATCTCGGTGCGCACCTTGCCGGGGGCGACGGTGTTGATCCGGATGCCCTTGCGGCCGACCTCGACGGCCAGCGTGCGGGTGAGTGCCTCCAGCCCGCCCTTGGCGGCCGCGTAGGCGCTCTGGCCCGGGCCGGGGATCCGCACCGAGTTGGACGAGATGTTGACGATCCGGCCCCACCCCTGGTCGAGCATGACCGGGAGGACCTCCCGGCAGGCCAGGAAGGGCCCGGTCAGGTTGATCCGGAGCACCCGCTCCCAGTGCGCGGTCGGGGTCGCGGCGACCAGCCGGTCGTCGATCACGGCCGCGTTGTTGACCAGGACGTGCAGCGCGCCCTCCAGGTCGGCGATCCGCTCGACCAGGTCGACGACCTGCTTCTCGTCCGCGACGTCGGCGCGGTGGGCGACCGCCCGGCCGCCGGCCGCCGTGACGGCGGCGACGACGTTCCGGGCGGCCTCCTCGGCCTCGCGGTAGACCAGGTGCACGGTCAGGCCCTCGGCGGCGAGGCGGTGCACGACGGCCGCGCCGATGCCGCGCGAGCCGCCCGTGACCAGGGCGACCCGGCCGGTGCCGGACTCGGTCGAGGGCCGCTCAGACACGCTGGGCCGCCTCGACCACGGCCAGGATCGAGCCGACCGTGCGGCGGTGCTCGGCCGCGGTCTCGTTCCAGCTGTCGAGGTCGAAGTCGACGCCGAGCCTGCGGTTGATTTTCCGGGCCAGCTGAAGAAGGTCCAGGGAATCCAGCCCGAGGTCCTCGACCACCGAGTCGGCCTGGGTGATCGGCTGGTCTTCCAGGCCGGATTTGACGTCCTTGAGCAGCTCGACCAGGACGTTGAAATCGGCGTTTTCCGTGGGCGACATAATGCCTCCTCCGAGAGTTCCTAAATACCGCTGCGGACGCCGCCAATGCCAACAGACCGGTAAAGGCTGCCGCAAGAGCCACTCGGCCCGGCGGCGCCGGACAATCACGCCGGCCGGACGCCCGCCGGGCCCGGCTTCACCCAGGCCAGGGCGGCGGAATCCGTTCCGCCGCATTCCGGACGAATTGAATCAACGGCTCCCCGCAAGACACTGTGGTGGTATCTCCCACAACGCGGGGCGATGCAAAGAAGAGGCAAAGGGCATTGACCTTGGTAGAACCCGGTGACTACCGTGGTCGCACCCATACGTGTACCACCCGGAACGTCATTCGAGGCGATTCACGACATCGCACCGCAGTCGGCTGGCCGAACCGGTCGGACCAGGTTCCGGCCGCTACCGGGAACACCGGCCGACCGGGCGGCACGCCGTGGGGAGGGCGGCAATGGCGCGACGCAAGAATGCGATGCCATCGGCGGCACCGCACTACGAACTGGCCCAGTGGCTGCGCGCCCTGCGCGCGGAGTCCGGCCTCACCTACCGGCAGATGGCCGGCCGGATCACCCGGTCCGGGTGCTCCTCGGCCACGCTGTCACGGGCCGACAGCGGCTCCGCACTGCCCCGGCTGGGGGTGGTCGAGGCGTACGCGGCGGCCTGCGGGGCCTCGGTCCGCGAGGCGCGGCAGCGCTGGGAGCGGGCCGCCACCGGAGCGGGCACCGCGACGGCCCGCGCCGACCGGCGGCCGGACCGGGCACCGCCGGGCGGCCGGGCCCGCCGGGTCGAGCTGGTCTACGAACCGGCCCACCTGCTGGAGGCCATGCACCGGCTGCGGCTGGCCGCCGGGCAGCCCTCGCTGCGCGAACTCCAGGAGCGGGCCCGGACGGGCGGCTTCGGGGCGCTGCCGCGCAGCACCCTGGCGGACGTCCTGGCCGGGCTCCGGATGCCCTCGGAGCCGCTCCTGGTCACCTACGTCCGCTGCTGCGGCATCCCCGGGGACCGGATCGCCGCCTGGCGCGCGGCCTGGTTCCGGGCGGTCGGTTGTTGCGGGCCGACGGCGGTGCCGTCCGCGGACGCCCGGGTGCGCTCACTCGGACTGCACCGGCGCCGCTACGGCGGTCAGGAGCCGGCCGCGGCGAGCGCCTCCGCGTAGAGGGCGGCGACGGTGTGGTCGAAGTAGGCGCTGTACGAGGTGTCGGGGGTGTCGCCGCCCTCCTGGTAGCCGCCGATGGTGCCGACGACCCGGCCGGTGGTGGTGGAGATCCACGGGCCGCCGCTGGTGCCGCCGGGGTAGTCGGGGCAGTCGACGACCCGCTGGTAGGCGCTGTGGCGGCCGGTCACGTTGGTGCAGAGGAGCGGCTCCTCGCTGCCGGACGGGTAGCCGTAGAGGCGGACGGTGGTGCCGAAGTCCTCGTCGGTGCCGAGCGGGTTGGCGCCGACCACCTCCTCGACCCGGTGGCCCGAGGCGTCGGCGGCGGTCTCCAGGACGGCGAAGTCCTCGTCCGGGTCGCCGTCCCGGGACCAGCCGGTGGTGGTGTGCACGGCGGTGACCCGCCAGGTGCCGTACGGGGCCCGGCCGTCGCGGTAGCCGGGGGCGAAGGTGACGCCGGCCGGGTCGTCCAGGCAGTGGGCGGCGGTGAGCAGCAGGTTGCCGGTGCTGCTGTGCAGCACGCTGGCGGTGCAGAAGTGGTTGCCCGGCCGGACGCCGCCGGTGAACAGTGCGCCGACGGTGGCCGCTTCGGCCGTGGCGGGCGCGACGGCGGTGGTGCCCGGCGCGGTCGCGGCCGGGGAGGTGCCGACCGGGGAGGGCGCGGCGGTGGCGTCCGTCGGTGCGGGCGGGTCGGTGGCGGCCGGGGAGGGCCCGGCGGCGTCGGCGGTCGCGGGGGCGGGCGAGGCCGCTCCGGTGGCGGCGGGGAGTCCGGGAGCGGCCGGGGCCGCGGTCGCGAACGCCGGGGCGGGCGGCCGGGCGGCGGTCGCCTCGGAGGTCGCTCCGTGGCTGCCCGCGAGGACGGCGGCGGCGGTGAGGACGGAGAGGGCCGTGGTGACCACCGCGGCGCGGGCCAGGAGGCTGCGGCGTGGTCGGTGGCGGCGGTGCTGGCCCATGCCCGGTCGGCTCCTGCCCTGGTCGGTGACGGTGGCGGCGGCGGTTCGAGAACGCTCCGACTATGGCGGTCGGAGCTGGGAGGGCGGTGATGCACGGCTGGGAGCCGGATGAGAATTCAGCCGGTCGCCGTCACCCGGCCGCGCGCGACCGCCGGATCGCCCGCCGCCCCGCCCCCGCCGGGGAGGCGGGGGCGGGGCGGGGTGGACGGGAACCGGGCCGGGCCGCCGGAGGGTGACTGCGTGACCTCGCGGCGGGCCCGGGCGGGACCGGGATCGGGACCGGGATCAGGAGGCGCGCTGCCGCGGACCCGGCGCCTGCGCGCCCGCCGTGGCGGTGGCCTCGGCGGCGCCGCCCGCCTCGCCGGCGGCCTCACCCGGCGCAGGCCGGTGGTCGATCATCAGGAACGCGATCAGCGCGGCCACCAGCAGGATGCCCATCGCGACCCAGGTGGCCACCACGTAGCCGTGCACCGCGCCCTGGGCCTGGACCCCCGGATCGGCCGAGATCCGGGTGGCGAGGTAGCTCGCGGTGGCGCTGGCCGCGATGGTGTTGAGCAGTGCGGTTCCGAAGGAGCCTCCCACCTGCTGGGCCGAGTTGATGGTGGCCGATGCGGCGCCCGCCTCGCTGGGCGCGACGCCGAGGGTGGCCAGGCTCATCGACGGCATGAAGACCAGGCCCATGCCGAAGCCGAGCAGCAGTTCGGCGGGCAGCACCATGCCGGCCCACGGGCTGTCCACCTTCATCTGGGTCAGCCAGGCCATGCCGGCGGCGGCGAGCAGGAGCCCCGGCCCGATCAGGTTGCGGGACGGCACCCTCGTCATCAGCCGGGCCGCGAACCCGGTGGAGGAGATGACGATGGCCGCCGTCATCGGCAGGAAGGAGACGCCGGACATCACCGGCGAGAACCCCTTGATGACCTGGAGGTAGTAGGTCAGGAACAGGAACAGGCCGAACATCCCGATCATGGCCAGGCCGATCGAGAGCGCGCCGCCGCCGCGGTTGCGCTCGGCGACGATGTGCAGGGGCAGCAGCGCGTGTTCGGTGCGCTTCTCGACCAGGACGAACACCACGAGCAGGACGACGCCGAGGATCAGCGAACCCAGCACCAGCCAGTCGCCCCAGCCCCGGGTCACCGCCTCGGACGTGCCGAACACGATGGCGAGCAGGCCGCCGCAGCCGAGCACCGCACCGGGCAGGTCGAGTTTGATCCGCCGGCCCTTGCCGATGTGGTCGCGGGAGAGCACGGAGAAGGCGGCGAAGGCGGTGACCACCGCGATCGGGGTGTTGACGAACAGGCACCAGCGCCAGTTCAGGTACTCGGTGAGCAGCCCGCCGGCGAGCAGGCCGATCGCGGCGCCGCCGCCGGCGATCGCGCCGAAGATGCCGAAGGCGGTACTCCGTTCCTTCGGGTCGGTGAACGTGGTGGAGAGCAGCCCCAGGGCCGAGGGAGCGAGCAGCGCGCCGAAGGCGCCCTGGAGGGCGCGGGCCCCGAACAGCATCTCCGGACCGGTCGCGGCGCCGCCGATCGCGGAGGCGAGGGCGAAGCCGAGCAGGCCGACGGTGAAGACGCGTTTGCGGCCGAAGAGGTCGCCGAGCCGGCCGCCGAGGAGGAGCAGACCTCCGAACGCCAGCGTGTAGGCGGTGATCACCCACTGCCGGTCGGCGTCGGATATGCCGAGGTCCTTCTGGGCCGACGGGAGGGCGATGTTCACGATGGTGATGTCGAGGACGATCATCAACTGGGCGATCGCGATGACCGCCAGGGCCCACCAACGGCGGGGGTCCGGCGTCTCATGACGGGTGGCAGCAGTGGAAGACACTGGGGGAGCCTTTCCGGAGGGGTGCGGAGAGGTCACGCAGTCGACTTCCAGCCAAACGCGCGTTCGGGCGGATGGCAAGGAAAAAGCTCACCAAATAGGGTGAAACAGGACCAAAGAACCAGAGGTGCGGGACCGGAGGACGAGCGGCTCCCGGGCCGGAGGACGGACGCCCCGGGCCGGACGCCGACCACGTGCTCCGGACGGCCCGAGGACCCGGGAGACCTCAGGACCGGACGGCCCGGGGCCGGAACGTGCGGGGCCCCCGGGGCTGACACCCCGGGGGCCACCGAGCGGTCCCGCGCCTCGGGCGCGGGGTCCGCCGCGCCTACAGCGCCGACAGCTCCGCGACCAGGTCGTCCAGGCCCAGCGAGCCCTGCGACAGCGCCGCCATGTGCCACGCCTTGAGGTCGAACACCTCGCCGCGCGCCTCGTGCGCCGCCCGGGCGGCGGCCCGGCCCCGCAGCCAGGCGCGCTCGCCCAGCTTGTAGCCGATCGCCTGGCCGGGCATGCCCAGGTAGCGGACCAGCTCGCTGTCCAGGAAGTCGGCCGACAGCCCGCAGTACAGGCCGAAGAACTCGCGCGCGGCGTCCGGCGCGACCGGCTCGCCCGCCCGGTACGGCGAGTCGGCGGGGAAGTCGAGGCCGGCGTGCATGCCGATGTCGACGATGACCCGCAGCGCCCGCATCATCTGGGCGTTGAGGTAGCCGAGCCGGTGGCCCGGGTCGGTCAGGTAGCCCAGCTCGTCCATCAGGCGCTCGGCGTACAGCGCCCAGCCCTCCAGGTTGGCGCTCACCCCTCCGACGCTGACCTGGTAGGTGGAGAGCCGGTCGGCGACGTAGCTCCACTGCGCGAGCTGCAGGTGGTGGCCGGGAACGCCCTCGTGGTACCAGGTCGAGACGAGGTCCCACTGGGGGAAGCGCTCGCGGCCGAGGGTGGGCAGCCAGGTGCGGCCGGGGCGGGTGAAGTCCAGCGAGGGGGCGGTGTAGTACGGCGCGGCGGCGCTGCCGGCCGGGGCGATCATCGACTCGACCCGGGTGATCGGCTCGGCCAGGTCGAAGTGGGTGCCCTGGAGGTCGGCGATCGCCCGGTCCATCAGACCCTGGAGGTAGGTGCGGGCGGCCTCGGCGCCGTGCAGCGCGGGGCCGTCGCTCTCCAGCCACTTCATGGCCTCCATCGGGGCGGCGCCGGGCCGCACCTTCTCGGCCTCGGCCTGCATCTGGGCGTTCAGGTCGTGGAACTCCTCCCAGGCCCACGCGTACGCCTCGTCGAGGTCGAGGTCGGCGCCCGTCCAGTAGCGGACCCAGCGGGCGTAGCGCTCACGGCCGGCGGTGTCGGAGACGTCGGCGGCGGCCGGACCGTAGACGTCGCGCAGCCAGTCGCGCAGCTCGGCGAGCGCCCCGGCGGCGGCCACGGCGTGCTCGGCGAGGCCCGCGCGCAGCGCCTCGGGGGCGTCCTGGACCAGCTCGCCGAACCAGCCGCCGGGCACGTCGCCCGCCAGCCACTCGCCCAGCTGGCCGGCCACGGTGGTGACCTGGCGGGGGCCGGAGAGCAGGCCGCGCCGGATGCCCTCGTCGAGGGTCTCGCGGTAGCCGGTGAGCGCGGCCGGTACCCGGGCGAGACGGCGGCCGAGGACCTGCCACTGCTCCTCGGTGTCGGTGGGCATGAGGGTGAAGACCTCGCGCACGTTGTGCACCGGCGAGCCGAGGTTGCGCACCGCCCGGTAGACCTCCCCCGCGTCGTGCACGGCGAGCTCGGCGGTGAGCCGCTCGCGCAGCAGGCGGGCGCAGCGCCGTTCGGCCTCGTCCCGGGGGGTGCCGGCCGCCTCGGCCGCGTCCAGCGCCGCCTCGGCCGCGTCGAGCCGGGCGAGGGTGCGGCGGCCCAGCGCGGCGATCGTCTCGGCGCCGGCCGGGGAGAGGTCGGGAAGGCGGTCGTCCTCGGGGTTGAGTCCCAGGTACACCGCGGTCAGCGGGTCGAGCTCCGCGAGCTCCCGCACGTGGTCGTCCGCGATACGGCGGGGGGTGGTGCCGTCGGAGGTGATCAGTTCAGCCATCCGGACATCATTTCGCGGCCGGAGCCGATTGCAAGCCCCTGACGAGTGGCATGGACCGGCCAATTCGGACGAACGACCGGTTTTCGCCGGAAGGTTCAGCCGGGCAGGTGGCGGATCCGCCACCTGCGCAGGGCCGCACCCGGATCCCAGACCGGCCGTCCGCGCGCGAAGCGGAAGAAACAGAGGCCGATCAGGACGGCGCTGAAGTGCCCGAGATCCGTGAACGTGTGCGAGACGGCGAGCGGCAGACCGTAGAAGAGCAGCACCCCTCCCCCGTACACCGCGCGCCAGCGGCCGGCGAACCGGTAGGTGAGCACGGCGACCACGCCGGCCAGCGCGTACGAGACACCGACGTCCACGGTCTCGGCCATGCTCCGCTGCAGGCTGCCCCGGACGATCCCCCAGGCGACCACGCCCTCGCTCACCAGCGTGGCCAGCACGTGCGCGGTCGCGGCGACCGTGAACCAGCGCAACGTCCCCAGCCAGCGCTCGGCGTTGGCGTGGAACAGGGTGAAGAGGACGGCGTACGACGGCCAGCTCGCCTGCTCGGTCCAGAGCGCGCTGGCCACGAGGGCGTGCACCGGCCGCTCGCGCAACTGGTCGAGGTTGGTCGAGCGAGCGGCCAGGAACCAGTCCAGGGTGGCCGGGTCCGTCCGCGCCACCACGAAGCTGGTGACCCCGAGGAGCAGCAGCCACAGGTACGTCCCGGGGGCCGAGCGGACCCACCGCACCACCCCGCGCGGCAACCCGCGCAGCCCGCCGGCCCGACTCCCCCGTCCCGGCGACTGCGCCATCCGGCGGGCCCTCCTCGGTAGCGCGGACGATCGGTCCCATCCTCGGTGGTCGCGCGGCCGCCCGCCTCCGGACCGGCCCGCCCGGCACCGGGCCCGCGACGTCCGCAAACGCCCGTTCGGAAGATCGGTGCACGGCCGGATCCCATCCGGCCCGCGGCGACTACGCTGGCCGCCATGGAAGCCAGCTCAGCGCCCGTCCCGCCCGCACCCGAGCCGGCCCGGCCGCGGCGGGCCGGATACCGGCGGCTGCCGGTGCAGCAGCGGCGGGAGCAGCTGATCGAGGTGGCCCTGGAGCTGTTCGCCACGCGGCCGCCCGAGGAGGTCGGCCTGGACGACGTCGCGGAGGCCGCCGGGGCCTCCCGGCCGCTGGTGTACCGCTACTTCGCGGGCGGCAAGCAGCAGCTGTACGAGGCCGCGCTGCGCAGCGCGGCCGAGGAGCTGACCGGACGGTTCGCGGTACCGCTCGCCGGCACCCCGACCGAGCAGCTGTCGGCCGTGCTGGAGCGGTACTTCGCCTTCGTCGAGGAGCACGGCGCCGGCTACTCGGCGCTGCTGCGCGGCGGTTCGGTGGTGGAGACGGCGCGGACCTCGGCGATCGTGGACGACGTCCGGCGGGCCGCGCTGAAGCGGACACTGCGGCACCTCGGGGTCCGCGAGGCCGGACCGCTGCTGACCCTGCTGGTGCGCTCGTGGATCGCGGTGGTCGAGGGCGCCTCGCTGAGCTGGCTGGACGAAGGGCGGGCGCTGCCGGTCTCCGAGCTGCGGGAGTGGCTGGTGGACCAGTTCGTGGCGATGGCCGCGGCGTCGGCGCTGCACGATCCGCAGACCGCCGGGGTGCTGACGGCGCTGCTGGCCCTGGAGGGCGAGGAATCGCCCCGGACGGCGCGGCTGCGGGAGATCCTCTCCCCGCGCTGACCCGCCTCCGGGTGCCCCGTCTGCGCGTGCTCTGCCTGCCTGTGCCCTGCGTGTGCCCTGCCTGCGTGTGCCCTGCCTGTGCCGCGTCGGACCTCCGCCCCGGACCGGCCGGACCCTCCGGTCCTCCGTTCCGTGCGTCGCCGTCGCCGTCGCCGAACCCGGACCCCGACCTCCGACCCCCGTGCCAAGGGTCGGGCGCGCGGGCGCTCAGGCCTTGCCGAGCACCTGGCGCTGCCGGCCGAGCCCGTCGATCTCGATCTCGACGATGTCGCCCGGTGCCAGGAAGGGCGTGCCCGGGCGGCCGAGGGTGACGCCGGCCGGGGTGCCGGTGACGAGGACGTCGCCCGGCTCCAGCACCATGAACTGGCTCGCGTAGCGGACCAGCTCCAGCACCGGGAAGATCATCTGCCCGGTGGAGCCGTCCTGCCGCAGCTCGCCGTTGACCCAGAGCCGCAGCGGGAGCCGCTGCGGGTCCGCCACCTCGTCCGCCGTCACCAGCCAGGGCCCGAGCGGGGTGAAGGTCTCCGCCGACTTGCCCTTGTCCCACTGGCCGCCGCGCTCGAACTGGAACGCCCGCTCGGTGACGTCGTTGGCGATGGTGTACCCGGCTATCACCCCGGCCGCCGCCGCGTGGTCCTCCAGGTAGCGGCCGGTGCGGCCGATCACCACCGCCAGCTCCGCCTCGTAGTCCGTCTTCTCGCCGCCGCGCGGCACCAGCACCTCGTCGTACGGGCCGACCACGGTGGAACTCGGCTTGAGGAAGATCACCGGCTCGTCCGGGACCGGCGCGCCGGCCTCGGCCGCGTGGTCGCGGTAGTTGAGCCCGATGCCGACCACCTTGCCCGGCCGGGCGACCGGCGCGCCGACCCGCCGGCCGGCGATGTCGGTGACCGGCAGCCGCCCGGCCGTCACCGCGCCGGCCAGTTCGGCCAGGCCGGCGTCGTCCAGCCCGGCGAGGAACCCGCCGTCGATGTCCGCGGTCACCCCGGAGAGGTCGTACGCGGTGCCGTCCTGGCCCAGCACGACCGGGCGCTCGGCGCCCGGCGGGCCGACACGGAGGAGCTTCATCTGAGCCTCACCATCTAGTTCGTCGCAGGTCACCGGGGCGGTCGCGGACCGCGCCGGCCTCTTGTCCAGGAGGTATATCAACGGCCCGCACCCCGGGACCAGACCGTCCCGGTCGGCGAAATCCTCCCAACCCGCCCGGGCCCGGGCCCCGCCTTTCGGCCGCCCGCACGGTTGACACCCCACGGGCACCCCACGGGCACCCACGGGCACCCACGGGCACCCCTCACACCCCCGCCCGGCACCCCCCGCGGGCACCCCGCCGCCGCCCCGCCGCCGCCCGGATCGCGCCCTCCCCGCCCTCCCCGCCCGCCGTCACGCCGACGGCGAAAACCCCACGCCCAAGGCGAACACGAGGACTGAACGACCGCCCCGCGGTCCAGGATTCCGGCATGGAGATCACCCGCATACGCCCCGAACTGACCCTCATCACCCTGGACTTCGGCCTCGTCTACCTCTGGCGCGACGAGGACGGCACGCTGACCCTGGTCGACACCGGCATCGCCAGGCAGGCCGACGCGATCGAGGCGGGGATCCGCGCCGTCGGCGCCGACCCGGCCGCGCTGCGCACCGTCGTGCTCACCCACTACCACGAGGACCACATCGGCTCGGCGGCCGAGCTGGCGAAGCGGCTGGGCGCCGAGGTAATCGCGCACCGGCTGGAGGCACCGGTGATCCGCGGCGAGCAGGACGAGGCGCCGTTCGTGCTGAGCCCCTTCGAGCAGCAGATCTGGGACAGCCTTCCGCCGCGTCCACCGGCCCCGCCGTGCGAGGTGCACCGCGAGGTCGAGGACGGCGAGGTGCTCGGCTTCGGCGGCGGCGCGGTCGTCGTGCACGTGCCGGGGCACACCGCCGGCTCGATCGCCCTGCACCTGCCCGGCCCCGGCGTGCTGTTCACCGGGGACGTCGCGGCCAACGTGGACGGCCGGACCATGCCCGGCGTCTTCAACGCCGACCCGGCCCTGGCCGTCGAGTCGTTCCGCCGGCTGGCCGCGCTGGACTCCCGGACGGTGCTGTTCGGACACGGCGACCCGGTCGTCGAGGACGGCTCAGCCGTGCTGCGGCGTGCCGTCGAGCAGCTGGGCCAGCACTAGCGGCCGGGCCGGGCCGGGGCCCGCGAGCAGGGTCTCGCGCTCCCAGCGGTCCAGGTCGCGTTCGACGTCGGCACGGGCCCGCTCGTGGCCGTCCAGGGCGGGCACCAGGTCGCGCAGCAGCGCGACGGCCGCCCCCGGGCTGCCCGAGCGGGCCAGCCAGAGCGCCAGGTCGTGGCAGGTCCGCAGGGTCCGCGGGTCGGCCGGTCCGAAGGCCCGGGCGAACTCGGGGATCAGCGCGGTCAGCTGCTCGACGGCCCGGTCCGGCGAGCCGGCCGCACCGCGCCGCCAGGCGTCGTCGGCCCTGGTCCGCAGCTGCTCCGGGTCGGGGCCGAGCCTGACGTCGCGCAGCCGCCGGCGGACCTCCGCCGCGTCGGCGGGCCGGTCGGCCGGGTCCTTGGCGAGCAGCTGCAGGACCAGCCGGTCGAGCGCCGGGTCCGCGGTGCGCAGCGGCGGCGGGGCCTCGTTGAGGTGCTGGAACATCATGGTGACCGCCGAGCCGGCGTTGAACGGACGGCGGCCGGTGGAGAGTTGGTAGAGCAGCACGCCGAGCGCGTACAGGTCCGTCCGGCCGTCGATGTGCCCGCCGGCCCAGCACTCGGGCGCCAGGTACGGCGGGGTACCGATGACCACGCCGGTGGAGGTGAGCCCGCTGCCGGACTGGGTGAGCAGGCGGGCGATGCCGAAGTCCAGCACCTTGGCCTCGCCGGTGTCGGCGATCATGATGTTCTCGGGCTTGATGTCCCGGTGCACCACGCCCGAGCGGTGCGCGGCGTCCAGCGCCTTGCAGACCTGCCGCACCCACTTGAGGGAGAGCGTCAGGTCGGGGGTGCCGTCGCGGAGCAGCGCGGAGAGCGGACGGCCCCGGACCAGCTCCATCACCAGGTAGTGCGTCCAGCGGGAGCCGTCCTGCACCCGGCCGTAGTCGTGCAGGGTGACGATGTGCGGGTTGGAGAGGCCGCCGACGGTCTTGGCCTCGCGGACGAACCTGCTGACCGCCTCGTCGTCGGTGGCCTTCTCCTCGGAGAGCACCTTGAGCGCGACCGACCGGCCGATGGTCTCGTCGTAGGCGGCCCACACCACGCCGAAGCCGCCCTGACCGAGCTCCCGGTCCAGCCGGTAGCGGCCGCCCACGACATCGTCCGCCTTCATGCCTTCCCCCAAGTCCGCCGGAATCGAACGCCGTTCATCCTGACCGGGTCACGATAGCGGTGGGGGAAGGCCTGGAGGTGAACGGGTCAGGCCTTGGGCTTGGGCAGGCCGACCGGATTGACCTCGGAGGTCGGGACGGCCTCGGCGTCCAGCCCCCAGCGCTTCAGCACCTGGCCGTAGGTGCCGTTCTTGATGACCTCGTTGATCGCGCCGTTGAGCGCCTGGACCAGGCCGTTGTCCTTCTTCGTGGTGGCCCCGATCTTGCCGAGCACGTCGGCGCCGCCGCCCGAGTAGGTGCCGATCACCTCGGTCTCGCCGGTCTGCACGCCGTGGAAGGCGGCCACCGGGTTGGGGCCGACGTAGGCGTCGATCCGGCCGGAGGAGAGCGCCAGGTAGTAGTCGGACGAGCTCTGGAAGTACTTGATGTCGGCGGCCTTCAGACCGTTCTTGACGTTCTCCTCGTTCCAGGAGATCAGCAGCTTCTCCTGGTTGGTGCCGGACGAGACGGCGACGGTCTTGCCGGCGATGTCCTTGGGCCCGGTGACCTTCCAGCCGCTGCCCTTCTTGGCCTCGAAGCCGAGGATGTCGAGGCGGTAGGTGGCGAAGTCGTACTTCTCCTTGCGGGCCTCGGTGACGGTGATGTTGGAGATGCCGACGTCGTACTTGCCGCTGTCCAGGCCGACGAAGATGTTCTCCCAGGAGACCGGGTTGAACTCGACCTTGAGGCCCAGCACGTTGCCGACCAGCGAGGCGATGTCCGGCTCGACGCCGATGATGGTCTTGTCGTCGTTGGCGTAGAAGTCCAGCGGCGGGGTGGTGCCGAGCGAGTCGACCACGGTCAGTGTGCCCCGCTTTCTGATCTCCTCCGGCACCAGCGCCGCGATGGCGTCCACCTTGGGCGTGGTCACCCGGTTCTGGTCCGGGGTGAGGTTCACCGTGGTGCCGTTCGGCGCGGTGCTTCCCTTCGCGGGGGCGAGTTCCGCCGTCGCGTCCGAGGAGCTGCCGCAGGCGGCCAGGGTGAGGGCGGCGGCGAGCGCGGCGGCGGCGGTCACGAGGGCGCGACGGGGTAGGGACATGGCGGAACTCCTGCGGATGGAAGGGGGTCGTTCGGGAGGGTGGTGGTTCGGAGGACCTCGGCTCGGAGGACCTCGGCTCAGAGGACCTTGGCCAGGAAGGCCCTGGTCCGCTCGTGCTGCGGGTCGTCGAGGACGGCCGCCGGGGAGCCCTGCTCGACCACCAGGCCGTCGTCCATGAAGACCACGGTGTCGGCGACCTCGCGGGCGAAGCCGATCTCGTGCGTGACCACGATCATCGTGGTGCCGCCCCGGGCGAGGTCCTTGATGACGTCGAGCACCTCGCCGACCAGCTCCGGGTCGAGCGCCGAGGTGGGCTCGTCGAAGAGCAGCACCTTCGGGTCCAGCGCGAGCGCGCGGGCGATCGCCACCCGCTGCTGCTGGCCGCCGGAGAGCTGGCGCGGGTAGGCGTCCTCCCGGTCGGCCAGGCCCACCCGGTCGAGCAGTTCCCGGGCCCGGGCCCGGGCCTCGGCCTTGGGCCGGCGCAGCGCGCTGACCGGCGCCTCGACGATGTTCTCCAGCACGGTCAGGTGCGGGAAGAGGTTGAAGTTCTGGAAGACGAACCCGATGTTGGTCCGCTGCCGCAGGACCTCGCGCTCCTTCAGCTCGTGCAGCCGGTCCCCCGACCGGCGGTAGCCGATCAGCTCGCCGTCGATCGCCACGAAGCCCCTGTCGAGCTTCTCCAGGTGGTTGATCGACCGCAGCAGGGTGGACTTGCCGGAGCCGGACGGACCGAGCACCACGGTCACCGAGCCGACCGCGACGTCGAGGTCGACGCCGCGCAGCACGGCCTGCGGGCCGAAGCTCTTGTACAGGCCGCGGACCTGCACCATGGGCTCCGCGGCGGGGGCGGGCTTCTCGACGGCGGTGGTCACGAGCGTCCTCCGGGGGCGGTCTCGACGGTGCTGGTGCGGGCACGCAGGCCCTGGACGAAGGTCCGGGCCCGCTGGAGCGGGGTGGGCGGCGGGGTCCGGTCGGCGCCCCGGGCGAAGTAGCGCTCGACGTAGTACTGGCCGATCGACAGCACGGTGGTGAGCAGCACGTACCAGACGGTGGCGACCATCAGCATCGGCACCACCCGGCCGGTGCGTCCGTAGACCACCTGGACCTGGTAGAAGAGCTCGCCGATGGCCATCACGTAGACCACCGAGGTGCCCTTGAAGAGCGAGATGACCTCGTTGGCGGCGGACGGCAGGATGCCGCGCATCGCCTGCGGCAGCACGATCCGCCAGGCCTGGCGCCAGCGCGGCACGCCCAGCGCGGCGGCGGCCTCCCGCTGGCCCGCGTCGACGGCGATGATGCCGCCGCGGATGATCTCGGCGGCGAACGCGGCCTGGTGCAGCCCGAGGCCGAGCACGGCCGCGCCGAGCGCGCCCAGCACGCCGATCGTCTCGAAGTCGCCGAAGGTCGGGCCGAACGGGATGCCGATGCCGAACGTCTTGTAGAGGTACGACAGGTTGAACCAGAAGACCAGCTGGACGATCAGCGGGATCGAGCGGAACGCCCAGACGTACGCCCAGGCGATGGACTGCAGGATCGCGCTGCGGGAGAGCCGCATCGCGGCCACCACGGCGCCCAGCAGGAAGCCCAGCAGGGTTCCGTAGGCGGTGAGTTCGACGGTCCGGCCGACCGCCCGCAGGATGGTGTCGGCGGAGAAGTAGACCCGGAACGTCGCCCAGTCCCAGCCGGGGTTGGTGGCCAGCCCGTGGGCGAACTGGGCGAGCACGACGAGCGCGGCGACGCCGGCCGCCCAGCGCCAGGGGTGCCGGGCGCGGACGGTGCGCAGCTCGGCGAGCTCGCCGAGGTCGAGCGGGGCGGTGTCCGGTCTGCCCGCGGACTTCCCGGGGGCGGCCGGAACGGCCGGGGTCGTGGTGGTGACGGTCATGGTGGGATTCCTCCAAGGGCCCCGGGGCCCGGACAGGGGGTCACGCGTGCTCGGGCGGGCTGATCTGGGACTCCTTGATGGCCGAGTCGGCCACCCCCCACTTCTTCAGGATCCGCTCGTAGCTGCCGTCCTTGATCAGCTGGTTGACCGCCGCCTGGAACGCCGGGGTGAGCGTGGAGCCCTTCTTGAACGCGAAGCCGACGTCCAGCCGGTGGAACTCCCCGAGGAACTTGGTGCCGGACGCCTCCTGGGAGGCCTGGTAGCGCAGACCGTTGATGGTGGACATCGAGATGTCCACCCGGCCCTGCTGGAGGCTGGTCAGCGCGGCGCCGGCGTCGCTGAACGCCTTCACCTCGTAGGGCTTCTTGCCGGCGTCGGTGCAGACGTTCTTCTTGGCGTTGAGGGTGGTCTCGAAGGTGGTGCCGGCGCCGGTGCCGATGGTCAGGCCGCACAGCTGGACCAGGTCGGTGACCGGCTGGATGCTCGTGTTGTCCTTCTTGACCGCGAAGCCCTGGCCGTCGTCGATGTAGGTGACGAAGTCGATGGTCTTCAGCCGGGTCGCGGTGACGCCGAAGTTGCCGGTGCCGACGTCGTACTTGCCGCTGCCCAGCGCGGGGAGGATGGTCTCGAAGGCGGCCTCCTCGCGCTGCACGGTCAGGCCGAGCAGCTTGGCCACCGCGTCGGAGAAGTCGATGTCGAGCCCGGCGGCCTTCTTGGTGGCCTGGTCGGCGTAGAACGCGCTGGGCGGGGCGCCGAACGAGGAGCCGAACTTGACCGTCCCGGCGGCGCGGACCTCCGCGGGAAGCAGGGCGGCGGCGGCGTCCGACTTCTTGAGACCGGAGATCAGGTCCTCGGCGGCGGCGGAGACGGCCTGCCCGCCGGGGCCCGGCGTGCCCCCGCTCTTCGGGTCCGAGCCGCACGCGGCCAGCACCAGGATCGGCAGCAGGGCGGTCGACGCGAGCAGGCGGCGGGCGGTGGTGGTTCTCACGGGGGCTGGTGCCTTTCGGTGCTTCGGTGCTTCGGTGCGGGACTCGGCTTCGGTGCCGGGCGCGGCTTCGGTGCGGGACGGTGTCTCGGTGCGGGACTCGGCTTCGGCGCGGCGGGGTGCTCCGGTGCGGCTGGGTGCTCGGGCGGTGCAGCGGTGAACCGGTGCGGTCGGGCTCACCGCAGGTCCTTCTCGAACGGCAGCGGGCCGATGGTCAGCGGGTCGGCCCCGACGTCGAACTGCGGGGTGTAGCCGGTGGCCAGGTACAGCTCCTTGGCCTCCGGCTGGAGCGGCCCGGTGGTGAGGAAGATCCGGCTGTAGCCGACCGCCGCGGCGGCCCGCTCCAGCTCGACCAGGACCCGGCGGGCCAGGCCCCGGCGGCGGTGCGCCGAGTGCGTCCACATCCGCTTCACCTCGGCGGTCCGCTCGTCGTACCGCTTGTACGCGCCGCCCGCCACCGGCTCGCCGTCCTCCAGGAGGATCAGCAGCACGCCGTCCGGCTCGGTCCAGCTGTCGGCCGGGTAGCGGGTCATCTCGCTGTGCGCGGACGGTCCGTACCGGCGGACGTACTCCTCGGTGAGTTCGCGCAGCAGCGGCTCGACGAGCGGGTCGTCGATGGTGACCCGGCGGACCTCGACGTCGAGGCCGGTGCCGGGGCCGGCGCCGCTCACGCCTGCACCGCGATCAGCTGCTGCCGGTCCCGCTCGTCCCGCTCGGCCCTGGCCGCCTTCTCGGCGTCCCGCTTGGCGACCTCCTCGCGGACGATCGGGATCACGTGCCGGCCGAAGTCGATGGTGTCGCCGATCAGGTCGTAGCCGCGCGCCGAGAGGATGTCCACGCCGAGGTCGTAGTAGTCGAGCAGCGCCTGGGCGACCGTCTCCGGGGTGCCGACCAGCGCGTTGGAGTTGCCGGCCCCGCCGGTGGCGGCGGCGGTCGGGGTCCACAGCGCCCGGTCGTACCGCTCACCGGCCTCGGCGATCTCCAGCAGTCGCCGGGAGCCGGTGTTCTCGGGGGCGGTGCCCTGCGGCTGCCCGCGGCGGACCAGCTCGCCGCCCTCCCGCCGGGCCTTGATCGCGTCGACCGTCCGGTGCGCCTTCTCCCAGGCCAGTTCCTCGGTCGGCGCGATGATCGGCCGGAACGCCACCTGGATCCGCGGCACGTCGCTCCGCCCGGCGGCCCGCGCCGCCTCCTTCACGCGCTCGATCTGCTCGGCGGTCCGGGCCAGCGGCTCGCCCCAGAGGCAGAAGATGTCCGCCTCGGCGCCGCCGGCCGCGTAGGCCGCCTCCGAGGAGCCGCCGAAGGAGACGCCCGGGCGCGGCTGCTGCACCGGGAAGACGTCGGAGACGAAGTCGTTGAACCGGTAGTACTCGCCCTCGTGGTCGAAGGGCTCCCGGCTGGTCCACGCCTTCTTGACGATGCCGATGTACTCCCGGGTGCGGGCGTACCGCTCGTCCTTGGTGAGGAAGTCGCCCTCGCGCTGCTGCTCGTGGTCGTTGCCGCCGGTGATGAAGTGGACGGTGAGCCGGCCGTCGCTGATCCGGTCGAGGGTGGCGAAGGTCTTGGCGGCGAAGGTCGGGTAGGACACGTTCGGCCGGTGGGCGAGCAGGATCTGCAGCTTGTCGAGGCGCGAGGCGAGGAAGGCCGCGGCGGGTGCCGGGTCGGGGGCACCGGCGCCGTAGGCGAAGAGCACACGGTCCCAGCCGTGGTCCTCGTGGGCGCGGGCCAGCCGCAGGGTGTAGTCGCGGTCGAAGGCGGCCGTGGTGCGGGCGGTGGTCTCCGAACCGTCGCCGGTGGCGGCTATGCCGAGGAATTCGACGGGCATGGTGGTGGAACCTTTCGGGTCGTGCGCGGTCCGGTGGGCTGCGGGTGGGCAGGCCGGAGAGGGCCCTGGCGGGGCCGGGCCGTGGTGCTGGACGGGCGCGTACGGGGTGGTGGCGGTGCGGTGGCCGGGTGGGCGGGTCCCCGGTGAACGGGTCGCGGGTGAGCGGGACCGCCCGGGTGTGCGGGGTGGCGTGCATGACCGGTCGGCCGGGGCGGGAGGGGAGACTGCCGGAGCGCAGAGCTGGGGAGGAGAGGGGCGGCGGCAGCGTGCGCCAAACGAACCGTCAGGTGACGACGGCTCTCCCGGCCCGCGACGGGGCACCGAGGGAAGGTCCTCCGCAGGAGGACGGGGCCGGCTGGACGGCCCGCTGCCGGGTCAGCCGCGACACGCCGCGGACCACACTCGACCGAAGTCGATGTGGTCGCGGGTGACCAGGGGCTGCTCGGCGTACATGGACCCAAGTTGAGCAGTGAACCATGCATGGCGTCAACCACCCTCCATTACCGCTCTGTTGCGATCTCCTGTCGCCCCGCGACGCGGCCCGGGGCCCCGGCGCACCACCCTTGACAGCCGCCGATCGCTCATGCGTACGATCACGGAGGAGTGCAGTGCAGGGCCGGCCGTGTTGAGGGACGCGGGCCGGCCGCAACGGCCGTACGTGACCACGCCGTGCCCCCCGCCTGCCCGCATCTCCGCCCTCCCGCCTGGAGCCTCCGCATGGCCACCCCGCAGGACGTCCTCCCCGCTCCCGCCCTCACCGCCACCACCGCCGCACCACCACCGGCCGCCGCCACCGACGCCACGGCGGCCGACGCCCGGATCGTCGCCCGCCACCGGACCGGCCAGTGGGTCTCCGCCGCCGTCGCCCTGCTGGTCTTCGCGATGGTCGTCAACTCCCTGGTCCGCAACCAGGCGTTCCAGTGGGACGTGGTGGCCGACTGGTTCACCGCCACCTCGGTCCTGAACGGCCTCACCCTGACCCTCTGGCTGACCGCCGTCACCCTCGCCCTCGGCTTCGTGCTCGGCACCGTCCTCGCCACCATGCGGCTCTCCACCAACCCGGTGCTGCGCACGCTCAGCTGGGTCTACATCTGGATCTTCCGCTCCACTCCGGCGCTGGTGCAGCTGCTGCTCTTCTTCAACATCGGCGCGCTCTACCCGACCCTGGGCATCGGCATCCCGTTCGGCCCGGAGTTCCTCACCGTCAAGACCGTCAACCTCTTCGGCCCCACCCTGACGGCCGTCGTGGGCCTGACCCTGCTGGAGGCCGCGTACGCCGCCGAGGTGGTGCGCGGCGGGATCCTCTCCGTCGACCGCGGCCAGCTGGAGGCCGCCTCGGCGCTCGGGATCGGCCGGCTGCGGGTGCTGCGGCGGATCATCGTCCCGCAGGCGATGCGCTCCATCGTGCCCACCGCCGGGAACATGCTGATCAGCGCGCTCAAGGGCACCAGCATCATCAGCGTGCTGGCCGTCTCCGACCTGCTCTACTCGGTCCAGCTGGTCTACCTGCAGTCCTACCAGGTCATCCCGATGCTGATGGTCGCCACCATCTGGTACATCGTGATCACCACCGTCCTCTCCGTCGGCCAGTACTACGTCGAACGGCACTACGCGAAGGGCGCCACCCGGGAGGGCCTGCCGCCCACTCCGCTGCAGAAGGCCCGGACCGCGTACCGGCGACTGCGCGCCGCGGCGGACGCCGACACCGGCGGCGGCGACACCGCCCCGGGCTCCGGCACCGGCCCGGGCTCCGGTCACGCCTCCGCGAAGGGGGCGGCCCGATGACCGCCGAGAGCACCCTGGTCGTCGTCGGCGCCGGCCCGCGCGGCACCGGACTCCTGGAGCGGATCGCCGCCAACGCCGCCGAGCTGCTGCCCGCCGACCGCCCGCTGCACATCCACCTGGTCGACCCGTACCCGCCCGGCGCCGGCCGGATCTGGCGCCACGAGCAGTCCCCCCTGCTCCGGATGAACTCGATGGCCGAGGACGTCACGATGTTCACCGACGAACGCTCCACCATCGACGGACCGGTCCGCCCCGGCCCCTCCCTCGCCGAATGGGCCTCCCACATCGAGGAGTTCGAGCCCTACCGGGAACTGACCGACCCGACCGTGCTGGCCGAGCTGCGCACCCTGGCGCCCACCGACTTCCCCACCCGGCGGGCCCAGAGCGCCTACCTGGACTGGGTGTTCCGCCGCGCCGTCGCCGACCTGCCGCCGCACGTCACCGTCACCGTCCACCGGGACACCGCGCACCGCATCGAAGGGCCGGTCGACGGCCCGCAGCTCGTCCACCTCACCGACCGGGTCCTCACCGCCGACCACGTCGTCCTCACCCTCGGCCACCTCGACTCCGCCCCGGACCCCCGGTACTCCGCCGACGCCGAGTTCGCCGCCCGGCACGGCCGCTACCACCTGCCGCCCGCCTTCTCCGCCGACGCCGACCTCGACGGCATCGCCCCCGGCGAGCACACCGTGCTGCGCGGCTTCGGGCTCGCCTTCGTCGACCTGGTCTCGCTGCTCACCGAGGGCCGCGGCGGACGCTTCGACCGGACCGACGACGGCCTGGTCTACCGCCCCTCCGGCCGGGAGCCGGTGATCCACGTCGGCTCGCGACGCGGCGTGCCCTACCACTCCAAGACCGACTACCGGCTCCAGGGCCCGCGCGCGCCGCTCCCCCGCTACTTCGACGCGACCGCCGTCGACGCCCTGCTCGACCGGCCCGGACCGATCGAACTACGGCGCCAGGTCTGGCCGTTGATGGCCAAGGACATCGGCTTCGGCCACTACCACGAGCTGTTCCACGCCCACCCGGAACGCACCGCACTGCCCTGGGCGGACTTCCTCGCCGGCTACGACGCCCACGACTGGTACTCCCCCGAACTGAGCGCCCTGGTCGAACGCGCCGTCCCCGACCCGGCCGACCGGCTCGACCTCGAACGCCTCGACTTCCCCCTCGCCGGCCTCGAACTCGGCAGCGACGAAGAACTCCAGGCCCACCTGCGCCGCTACATCACCGAGGACGTCGACCGCCGCGCCGACCCCGCGTACAGCGCCGACCTCGGCGCCTTCCTCGCCCTGCTCTCGCTCTTCGGCCAGCTGCCCCGGGTACTCGCCTCCGGCCGGCTCACCGCCCGCTCGGTCGCCGAGGACGTCGACGAGTGGTTCTTCGGCTACTTCAGCTACCTCGCCTCCGGGCCGCCCGGCTTCCGGCTGCGCCAGCTGCTCGCGCTCTCCGAGGCCGGCGTGGTCCGCTTCCTCGGCGCGGGCGTCAGGGTCGAACGGGACGAGGCCGGTGGCACCTGGCGGGCCTCCGGCGCCACCGTGCCCGGCCACACCGTCACCGCCACCGCGCTCGTCGAGGCGTACCTGCCCAAGCACGCCCTGACCCGCACCCGCGACCCCCTGCTGCGCGACCTGCACCGCACCGGGCGCATCGTCGAGGAGGTCGTCACCGACGAGGAGTACACCCACCGCTCCGGACTGCTCACCATCCGGCCGGGTGACAGCCGCGTCCTCGACCCGGCCCTCGACGACGGACCGCACCCGCGCCGCACCGCCCTCGGCCCGCACACCAGCCTCCGGGCCGCCGCCGCCTTCGCCCGCCCGCGCACCGACTCGCCCGGCTTCCGCCAGAACGACGCCGCCGCACGGGCCCTGCTCTGCACGCTGGCCCGGACCGGCTCGGCCGTCGCGGTCTGAGCGCCCCGGTGGGAAGGGGGGCGGACCCCGGTCCCGCCCCCTCCCCACCGGGCCCCGCGCGCCGGCCCACGCGCGCCCGCCGGCGGGCCGCCCGCGACGCGTCCCACCTGCGGCCTTCTTCCTCCGACCGCCCGGCGCGCCCTACCACGACGGCCGTCGCGCCGGCCCCCGTCACCCGAACGGATGGAAGGATGGGCTCAGGCCCCCGCGAAGGAGCTGCGGGCCGAACGATCCGAGGAGCGCAGTCATGGCCAAGCAGGCCCCGCAGAGCGATCCGGCGCAAGACGCCCCCCGGGTGTCGGCGCCCCAGCACGCCGCGGCCGGGCTGCCCGCCGTCGGCCACAGCCTGCGGATGGCCGCCGAGCAGATGGGCGCCCGCCGCACCCTCTCCACCCTGCTCAAGGTCAACCAGCCCGACGGCTTCGACTGCCCCGGCTGCGCCTGGCCCGAACCGGGCAAGACGCACACCGCCGAGTTCTGCGAGAACGGCGCCAAGGCCGTCGCCGAGGAGGCCACCGAACGCCGGATCCGCGCCGAGTTCTTCGCCGCCCACCCGGTCGCCGAACTGGCCGGGCGCTCCGGCTACTGGCTCGGCCAGCAGGGCCGCCTCACCGGTCCGATGCTGCTCGACGAGGGCGCCACCCACTACACCCCGGTCTCCTGGGACGACGCCTTCGCGCTGATCGCCGAGGAGCTCCGCGCCCTGGACACCCCGGACGGCGCCGCGTTCTACACCTCGGGCCGGACCAGCAACGAGGCCGCGTTCGCCTACCAGCTCCTCGCCCGCCGGCTCGGCACCAACAACCTGCCGGACTGCTCCAACATGTGCCACGAGTCCTCCGGCTCGGCGCTCACCGAGACGCTCGGCGTCGGCAAGGGCAGCGTCAGCCTCCAGGACCTCTACCAGGCCGACCTGATCATCGTGGCCGGCCAGAACCCCGGCACCAACCACCCCCGGATGCTCTCCGCCCTGGAGCGGGCCAAGCGCGCCGGCGCGGCGATCGTCAGCGTCAACCCGCTGCCGGAGGCCGGCCTGGAGCGGTTCAAGAACCCGCAGCAGGCGCGCGGCCTGGTCGGCCACGGCACCAAGCTCACCGACCTCTTCCTGCAGATCCGGCTCGGCGGCGACCTCGCCCTGTTCCGGGCGCTCAACCAGCTGATCCTCGACGCGGACGGCGTCGACCGGGCGTTCGTCGACGAGCACTGCCACGGCTTCGACGAGTTCGCCGCCGAGGCCCGCCGGACCACCCGCGAGGAGGTGCTGGCCGCCACCGGCCTGCCCTGGGCGCAGATCGAGGAGCTCGGCCGGCTGGTCCTCGCCTCGAAGAAGGTCATCGTCTGCTGGGCGATGGGCCTCACCCAGCACAAGCACTCCGTGCCGACCATCCGCGAGGTGGTCAACTTCCTGCTGCTGCGCGGCAACGTCGGCCGCCCCGGCGCCGGCGTCTGCCCGGTGCGCGGCCACAGCAACGTCCAGGGCGACCGGACGATGGGCATCTTCGAACGCCCCTCGACGGCCTTCCTGGACGCCCTCGGCAAGGAGTTCGGCTTCGAGCCGCCGCGCGAGCACGGCCTCGACGCGGTCGACACCATCCGGGCGATGCGCGACGGCAAGGTCGGGGTGTTCTTCGCGATGGGCGGCAACTTCGTCGCCGCCACCCCGGACACCGACGTCACCGAGGCGGCGATGCGCCGCTGCCGGCTGACCGTGCACGTCTCCACCAAGCTCAACCGCTCGCACGTGGTCACCGGCGCCCGCGCCCTGATCCTGCCCACCCTCGGCCGCACCGACCGGGACGTCACCGCGCGCGGCGCCCAGTTCGTCAGCGTCGAGGACTCGATGGGCCAGGTGCACTCCTCGCGCGGCGGCCTGCGCCCGCCGGCGCCCGGGCTGCTCTCCGAGGTGGCGATCGTCTGCCGGCTGGCCCGCGCGGTGCTCGGCCCCCGGGACACCGTGCCGTGGGAGGACTTCGCCGCCGACTACGACACCGTGCGGGACCGGATCGCCCGGGTGGTCCCGGGGTTCGAGGACTACAACGACCGGGTCCGCCGCCCCGGCGGCTTCACCCTGCCGCACGGCCCTCGCGACTCCCGGACCTTCCCGACGGCGACCGGGAAGGCCAACTTCACGGTCAACCCTCTCACCGCCCCGGAGGTCCCGCCGGGCCGCCTGCTGCTGCAGACGATCCGCTCGCACGACCAGTACAACACCACCGTCTACGGCCTCGACGACCGCTACCGGGGCATCCGCGGCGGGCGCCGGGTCGTCCTGGTCAACCCCGAGGACGCCGCCGGGTTCGGCCTCGCCGACGGCGCGTACGTCGACCTGGTCGGCGAGTGGAAGGACGGCGTCGAACGCCGCGCCCCGCACTTCCGCGTGGTCCACTACCCCGTCGCCCGCGGGGGCGCCGCCGCGTACTACCCGGAGACCAACGTCCTGGTCCCGCTCGACTCGACGGCCGACATCAGCAACACGCCCACCTCCAAGGCCGTCGTGATCCGCTTCGAACCCGACTCCGGCGCGGAGGTCTGACCACCGCGCACCTCCCGCAGTGCACGGCGGAGAGGCAGCAGTGCGCCCCGCCGGATCCCGGCGGGGCACCGTGCTGTTCGGGGTGTCGTCAGTTCTGGCCGGGCGGCAGGGTGCCGGTCGCCGTGCCGGTCGCCCTACCGGAGGCCGAGGCGGTGCCGGTCGCGGTGGCCGAGCCGGACGCGGCCGGGGTGCCGGTGGGCGTCCCCGTCGGCGTGCCCGTCGGCGTGCTGCTCGGCGGGTCGGTCGGCGTCCCCGTGGGAGTGCCCGTCGGCGTACCGGTCGGCGTCCCCGTGGGCGTGCCCGTGGGAGTGCCCGTGGGAGTGCCCGTCGGCGTCCCCGTGGGGGTGCCGGTCGGCGTGCCGGTGGGCGTCCCGGTCGGGGTGCCGGTGGGAGTCCCCGTCGGCGTCCCCGTGACCGGGTCGGTCGGGGTTCCCGTCGGAGTGCCGGTCGGCGTGCCGGTGCCGTCCGGGGCAGGCGTGCCGGGAGCCGGCGCGCCCGGGGCCGGAGCGGTGCCGGGCACCGGGGCGTCGGTCGGCGCTCCCGGCACCGGAGCGACGGGCACCTGGTTGAGCGGGCTCGGCGCGATCGCGGTGACGGAGTCCCAGCCGGCCGGCAGGTCCGGCACCTTCCAGGCGCCGCCGGCCTCGTCGGCCGCGCCGTCCGGGTCGGGACGGACGGCGCCGAGGATCGGGTTGCCCCCGATCGGCGCCACCTTGACGACCGAACCCGGCCGGGGCGCGTGGACGACCAGGCCGCCGCCGATGTACATCCCGACGTGGGTGGCGCCCGCGAAGTAGATGATCAGGTCGCCGGCGCGCAGCTGGTTGAGCGGGACGTGCTGGAGCCGGGCCCACTGCTCCTGGCTGGTGCGCGGGATCGGCTTGCCGGCGTGCAGCCAGGCCTGCGAGGTGAGGCCGGAGCAGTCGAAGACGTCCGGTCCGGCGCCGCCCCAGACGTACGGCTTGCCCAGTTGGGCGAGCGCGTAGGCGACGGCGCCCCGGCCGGCCTGCGAGGGGGTGCGCTCGCCCTGGCCGAGCACGCCGGAGGCGAGGAAGGCGATCTGGGCCTCGTCGGCCTTGGCCTTCTCCAGCTTCTCCAGGTCGGCCCGCTGGGCGCCGGTGAGCGAGGCGACCAGCTGCTCGACGGAGGCGAGGTCGGCGGCCATCTTGGCCTTCGCCGTGTCCTGCTGGGTGACCAGGGACTGCGAGTTCGCCAGCGCCTCCTCGTTCTGCTTCTGCAGTCCGGTGAGCGCGTCGCGGTCGACGGTCAGCTTGTTGAGGAACTCGGACTGGGAGCGGCTGGCCGCGGTCAGCAGCTCGGCGATGGTGACGGCCTCGTACGGGTCCTTGGAGAGCAGTAGCTCGGCGTAGGCGGAGACGGCGCCGTTG
The DNA here is from genome assembly GCF_042722765.1 of Kitasatospora sp. NPDC058406. Lineage (NCBI taxonomy): Bacteria > Bacillati > Actinomycetota > Actinomycetes > Kitasatosporales > Streptomycetaceae > Kitasatospora > Kitasatospora sp. NPDC058406. The sequence goes on along the minus strand of NZ_JBHXKE010000097.1, from coordinate 2,340 downwards.
CGGTACTGGGCGGCGGCGAGCTGGGCGGCGACGTCGGTGCCGGCGTCGACCTGCTTCTGCTGGCGCTCCAGCTTGCCCTTGAGCTCGGTGAGCGCGGCCTGCTGTTCGGCGACCTTGGCCACCGAGGCGTTGTACTGCTCGGTGGCGGCCTCGGCGCCCTGGTAGAGCGCGTGCAGCTGGTCGAGGAGCGGGCCCAGGGTGGCCCTCGCCTTGGCGAGCGGGTCGGCGCCGGGGTCGGCCCCCGGGACGGTCGGGCCGGTGGTGCCGGGAACCGGCGGCGCGGGGTCGGCGTAGGCCGGTCCGGCCAGCGGCAGGGCGAGCGCGGCGGCCGCGAGGACGGCTCCGCAGCGCAGTGCGGCCCGCACCCAGGGTCGTGTGCCGGTCGACGGGCGTGTGCCTGTCCGCTCCGTGTGCTGCCCAGCCCCGCCCATGGGTCTCGCCCTCCCCGCCCACCTGCCCGTACTCCGGGGTCCCCGGATCCCCGCTGATCCTGCCATGTGTTACTCGCGGGAAACAGACCGCACCCGTACGGCTCGGTGAATTCTACGAGCAGGCTGTGAGACAGCTCTCAACAAAACGGGTGAAGTGGGCGTTTCTCCGCGAATGTCCAGCTCAGGGCAGTGACCGACACGCCCCGGCAAGGCTGCGGCAACCCCTCCGACACCATCGGAACCATGCGTCCGACGCCAGTTCACCTTCCGTTCATCAAGCGTCCCTAGCGTCGCGCACGACACCAACGTCAGTGCGACAACTACGACGATTGTTTGGGTATGGAACACATCTCGTTCCTGGTGGCCGTTGTGATCATCACGGCGCTCGCCTTCGATTTCACCAACGGGTTCCACGACACCGCCAATGCGATGGCCACCTCCATCGCGACGGGAGCCCTTCGGCCCAAGGTCGCGGTCACCATCGCGGCCGTCCTCAACTTCGCGGGTGCGTTCCTCTCCGTGAAGGTCGCCACCACCATCTCGGGCGGCATCGTCAACGAGAAGGCCGGCATCCATCCGGAGATCATCTTCGCCGCCCTGGTCGGTGCCATCCTCTGGAACCTGCTGACGTGGCTGCGCGGCCTCCCGTCGAGCTCGTCGCACGCCCTCTACGGCGGCCTGATCGGCGCCACCGTCGTCGGCGTCGGTGTCAACGGCGTCAACTTCGACACCGTCGTTTCCAAGATCCTCATCCCCGCCGTCGCCTCCCCGCTGGTCGCCGGCCTGGCCTCCTGGGGCGCCACCAAGCTGGCGTTCGCGATCACCCGCAGGAGCAACGGCGGGACGGTCAACAAGGGCTTCAAGACCGGCCAGATCTTCTCCTCCTCGCTGATCTCGCTGGCGCACGGCACCAACGACGCCCAGAAGACGATGGGCATCATCACCCTGACCCTGGTCTCGGTCGGCGCCCTGCCGAAGGGCGCGCTGCCCCCCACCTGGGTCATCATCTCGGCCGGTGCGGCCATCGCGATCGGCACGTACATGGGCGGCTGGCGGATCATCCGCTCGATGGGCAAGGGCCTGGCGGACATCACCCCGCCGCAGGGCTTCGCCTCCGAGTCGGCCGCCGCGACCGTCATCCTCACCTCGTCGCACATGGGCTTCGGCCTCTCCACCACCCAGGTCTGCTCCGGCGGCATCATGGGCGCCGGTCTGGGCGGGCCGAAGGGCCAGCTGCGCTGGAGCCTGGTCCGCCGCATGGTCTACACCTGGGGCCTGACCCTGCCCGCCGCCGCCACGGTGGCCGGCCTCGCGGCCTTCCTCGCCGAGCAGGGCACCTGGGGCGTCGTCCTGGTCGGCGCCGTGCTGGTCGCCGGCTCGGGCGCGATGTGGATCGTCTCCCGCCGCCAGCCGGTCGGCGCGGACAACGTCAACGAGGTCCACGACGTCACCCCGGTCGAGGTGGACCCGGCCACCGCGCCCCCCACCCCGACCCCCGCCTCGACCACGGTCGCGGCCTGACCGCCGCAGGCTGAGGAGCACAGCACCATGCACATCAAGTGGAACGCCCTGGCCCAGACCGCCGGCTTCAGCTTCGGCATCACGGTCGCCGTGGTCACCGTCTTCGCGCTCGGCATCCTGGCGCTGTCGCGTCACGAGGCCGCGCTCACCGCGCGCCGCGAGGCGGCCGGCCCGGGCACCTCGGTGTCCGGCAGCCGGCTGGCCCTGGCCGGCGCGTACGCCTGCTTCGCCGTCTGCGGCGCGGCCGTCCTCTACGGGCTGACGCTGATCGCCGGCCGGTAGCCGCCACGCCCACGGGCGCCGAGTACCCGACACCGGCACCGGCACCGGCACCGGCACACGGGCACGCACGCACACGGCGGGAGGGCCGGGAGTGGATCACCACTCC